>JAATFH010000112.1 GCA_015655315.1 Terriglobales bacterium | reverse complement strand
TTGCCGGAATTCTTTTCATCGCTCTTGCTTCGGCACCGTCTTTCGCGCAGGTTGTCGTTCGCGTTGCCCCGCCTCCTGTCATAGTGGAGCATCCGGGACCACCGCCTCATGCCGGATACATCTGGACCGGCGGATATCATCGCTGGGATGGACGCCGCTATATCTGGGTGCCGGGCCGCTATGTTGCGCCGCCGCGCCCGCATGCCGTATGGGTGCCTGGCCACTGGTCTGAGCGCCACGGTGGATGGGTCTTCGTCGAAGGCCACTGGCGCTAAACAATTCACTCTCCTTGCCGCATAACAGCCCGCACCGTTCTTCAATGGAATCGAAGGGTGCGGGGGCATCGTCTATGTTGTGGGCTTGTTCAAAGAGCCGTGCGCTCTTATCCGGAAAAAAGAAATGAATCAGCGATAACCGTAGCGCGTAGAGATCCTTCGGCTGAAAGCCTTCGGTACAAATCAAATTGATAAGCGCAGGCGCATACGCTAGCATCGTGCCAGCATGAACACGACGACCACGGCCGCGCAGACACCGCTCATTGAAACCACAGTTAAATCCGCTCCCACACGCCTTGCATCGATAGACATATTTCGCGGCCTCACCATGGTCGTCATGATCTTCGTCAACGACCTCTCCAGCGTTCACGGTCTGCCCTGGTGGACCTATCACATGGCGGCCCGCATCAATGCTATGACTTACGTGGACATGGTCTATCCGTTCTTCCTGTTTGCCGTGGGTCTGTCGCTGCCGCTGTCAGTGAAAGCGAGGCTCAAGAAGGATCCTTCGGTACCGGCGCTCTGGATGCATGTTTTCGTGCGCGCTGTGAGCCTCATCGTTCTTGGATTGATTCTCGCAAACGCGGAAAGAGGCGACCCGGCACACATTGGCTTCAGCACCAACCTCTGGGCGATTCTCGCGCTGCTGGGAGGGGCACTCTACCTCAGCGTCTATACCGGCTCAGAGCGTGGCAAGACGGTGCATAAGGCGCTCCGCATCGTCGGCCTGGTGCTGGTGATTCTCATGTATATACTCTTTCGCCGCGTGACGCTGAACGGTGGCGTTGCCTGGATCGACGGCTCCTATCCCGAAATCCTCGGCCTCATCGGGTATACCTATATCGCCGTCTCGATCCTTTACATTCCTACGCGCCGCTGGTTATGGACACCGCTGGCATGGCTGATCGCGCTTGTGACCTTCAACGCCCTGTGTGTCGCAAAATGGATTGTTCTTCCGCACCATCTGCCTCTCTATTTCTGGCCTTTTGACAACGGGGCGATGGCTTCGATCACCATGGGCGGCGTCGTCACCTCCGTCATCTTCCTTGGCGACCATCCATGGAAAGCGCTCGGCCAGAAGATGTCGATGGCTGTTGCTTTCGCGCTCGCGGCGCTCGCCGCTGGTCGTCTGCTTACCCCGCTCGGCATCTCGAAGATTCGCGCTACGCCCACGTGGTCCCTCTACTGCATCGCAGCGGCTGTCATCTGCTTCGCCCTTCTCTACTGGGTCTGCGATGTGAAAAAGAAAACCGGCTGGGCGTTCTTCGCGCGGCCCGCGGGCTCAAACACGCTGCTTACCTACCTGCTGCCTGACTTCTTTTATTTCGTCATAGCGGCACTCGGCGTCACATACCTGGACACGCATTTTAATTTCGGATGGCCCGGTGTCGTGCGGGCGGTGGTTTTCACTGCGTTCATTCTGGCCGTAGCCGCGCTGTTGACAAAGTGCAAAATCCGCTTGCAGTTGTAGGCTGCAAGCGGATTTCAGCTTTGCAATTCGCCCTTTATGATGCGCTCCTCGGGTTAGTCCGGCGAGCGCAGTTTATATCAGTCCTGGAACGGGACAGAATATCTATTTCCACCCGCCGCTTACTCTTGTGCGAAGGTTTATGAGGGAAGACGATTCGAATCTTGAAAACCCTCATTATCTCCATTGCATATGCGGCAGTAGAAGTTATTATCTTCGGCATAGATGACTTTCTCTTCGCAGAATCGAAATGCCGTATCGCCCGCATCCGGCGCGGCAGCAGTTTCCCTGCGAACGGAAAGAGCGTTGCGCGGTTATACCGATGACTTCTGCGTAGCGATCACTCTCGTCGGTCAAACCCATTGCCTCATCGAGCTTTTTTCTGCAATCTGGCGCGATTCCCCCAGGCGCGCATTTCAAGCCACGCTGATGTGCTGGATCGAAATGCTGGAACAGGATCCCGACCTGTGCGCGCGCTTCCAGCGGAGATGGAAGTCGATGCTCAGTTCGCTGCATGCCGTCTCCCTCTTCGCGGAGGCGGGCCTGCCCGCCCAGCATGCGTTGCTTCCGGAAATTACGCGACGCGTTTTTCAGCGGCTGCTGCCCCCGCCGCGCGAGGATGCGGATGCCAGCCGCCTCTTCGCCGCTATCTTCGATTCGCCGCATGCTGTCAGGCGGTTCAAAAGCATGGATGGAGAATCGTTCACGCGCCTGGCTGCGATTCTCTGGGCCCCGGAGGGCCTGTCAGCTTTCCCGGAGCTGCGCAGCGACCTCTACCAGGCACTTCGGTTGCTGGCGGCACGGGTTTCGGCGCGCGGCACCAGCGTGGCTGTCCGCGACCGCAGTACTGAGGGTCCGGTCGAACAGTCTCCGTTCTATGTCTTCGTCTTCGCGACCGAAAAATTCATTGAGTCCGAGGGCTTCGAGTTACCCGCCAACCGCATGGAGCGTTGGCTCGAGGCTGTCTACGCCTGCAGAGGAGAACTTGCCCTCGTGCGGATCAACATGGAAGACGTCGGCGTGAGCACTGCACTGGTCTTCGACCTCAGCGCCATGGATGGAGCGCTGGACCGCATGGAAATGATCGCCGCTACTCTGGTCGAGCACACAGCAAAGCCCTCGGTTGCCGCGCGTCTGCTGCTCGATACGCTTGTGTACGGAATTCTCGAAGACACGCATATCGGCTCGCTTGTCCGGAAGAATTTCAACCTGCTTGCCCGCAAGACCGTCGAGCGTACCGGCCATGGCGGCGAACACTACATCGCTCACACCCGCTCGGGATACTGGCGCATGTGGGGCGCGGCCATCGGTGGCGGATTTCTGACGGTCTTCACCGCAGCCATCAAGCTTCGCATCATCGGACGAGAGTGGCCGCCCTTCGTCGAAGCTGTTCTGGTGGGAACGAATTACGCTATCAGTTTTCTGTTGCTCCAGTTCTTCGGCCTGGCGCTCGCCACCAAGCAGCCTTCCATGACGGCGGCCACGCTGGCCGACATCATCCGCCGCAACCGTGGTGATTCCCGCCGCGACAAGATCACCGACTTCAGCGCCTCGATCAGCCGGACGCAGATTGCCGCCGCGCTCGGCAATATTATCGCCGTCTGTTCCGGGGCTGTCGTTTTTGAACTGATCTGGCGCTTCGTCTTCGGCTCGACATTCTTACCGACCTGGCAGGCGGAGCACGTCTATCGCTCGCTGAGCCCCCTGGCCTCGGCAACCGCCATCGACGCCGTCCTTACCGGCATACTGCTCTGGCTGGCCGGCCTCATTGGGGGATGGTGCGAGAACTTCGCTGTCTACCACCGGATTCCCGACTCGATTGCGCAGCACCCTTTCGGACGCAGGGTTGGTTTCAGCAGAATGCGGAAGATTGCCGACTGGGTTGACCGCAATACCGCCGCCTGGAGCACCAGTATCTCGCTGGGTTATCTCATGGGCTTCACGCCCGTCATGGCGGAGTTCTTCGGCCTGCCGCTCGATATCCGCCACGTCACTTTGAATACCGGCATGTTCGCATTCGCCGCTGCGCACTTTGGCTTATCGGCATTCAGCCAGCTATGGCTGTACTCTGCGATGGTCGGCATCGCGATGATGTTCGTGTTGAACCTGGGGGTCAGCTTCGGTATCGCCTCCTTCGTTGCGCTGCACGCCTACGATGTCCCCTACAAGGAGCACGTGGCGATCCTCCGCTACGCCTTCGCGCAGATCGTGCACAGACCGCTGCGATTCCTCTATCCCGTCGAACCCAAGCTGCCAGCCGTTGCCCATCCCGTGGAGACTGCCGAATAGCCGCCGGAACTTGATTCGCTCGGCAAACAATGGTCGTAGCGAAGAGGCTTGTATCTTTCCAGGGAGATATCCTCCGTCGCCAACAGGCTAGAATTCAGATCATGAGCGAACTGACCGGACCGGCCCAGCAGCGCCTCTTCCGCCGCCTGCTTCTTGCCTGGTTTGACGCCCACGCCCGCGACCTTCCCTGGCGGCGCACCGCCGATCCCTATGCGATCTGGGTCTCGGAGATCATGCTGCAGCAGACGCGCGTGAACGCCGTCCTCGACCACTATGCGCGCTTCATGGCCCGCTTCCCCACAATCGCGGCACTCGCCCGCGCGGAGGAGCCGGAAGTGCTCGCCGTCTGGAGCGGACTTGGCTACTACCGCCGCGCCCGCATGCTGCACAAAGCAGCGCAGGTGGTCGCTGGCTCGCTGGCGGGAAAGGTGCCGGAGACGGCTGAAGCTTTGCGAGAATTACCCGGCATCGGCGAATACACTTCCGCAGCCATCGCCAGCATCGCTTTCGGTGATTCGGTTGCTGCCGTCGATGGCAATGTCGAGCGCGTGGTCCTGCGCCTCACAGCAATGGAACCAGCCGCGAACGGTAAGCGCGTGCGTGAGACCGCCCAGGCGCTCCTCGACCGCGACCGTCCCGGCGACTTCAACCAGTCCATGATGGAACTGGGCGCTGTCATCTGCCTGCCAAAGAACCCGCTCTGCCTCGAATGTCCTGTCCAAATGCTTTGCCGGACACGCGGCGAGCACCCGACAACCGCGCGCAAGGAAATGCAGACGAAAGATGCCAATTATGCGTTCCTGAAGCGCGAAAAACGACGTAATTTCGTTGAAATTCTGCTCGAAAAACGCCCATCCGATGCGTCTCTGATGGCGGGAATGTGGGAGCTTCCGCATCTCGCCGCCGGGACTGCCGATCCAAACCGACTGCTCCTGTCTCTCCGTCATTCGATCACTACGACGAACTATAAAGTCAGCATTCTTGGCTATGCGCCGGACGAGGAGCAGAGCCTTCCGAAGAGCAAAGCGCGCAAATGGATCAAGGCCGAAGCGCTGGCGGATCTGCCTCTCACCGGCCTTGCGCGCAAGGCCCTCAAGCGCCTCGGCTTTTTGCACGGAACCGTTTCCAACGGGTCTCTCGTGAAGACAACCGCAGCCGACGCTTTCAATCCGCTCTTTCCTTAAGCGGCAAGAGAAAATTTTATTCCCCAACAAAGAGTTGTCATCCTGACCATGAGGAACGATGGGGAAGGATCTGTTTTTCTTTTTGGCCGGCAGAAATGTAGACGGAGCCAGGGGAAAAGCAGTTCCTTCGACGGCATAGGATGGCAGTCACTGTGTTCTATTGTCATAACGATCTGTAGCAGAATAGGTAGTTACAGATCCCAAGGAGCATTCATGACCCGATCCCTTCGTCTGGCCTGCGTCACCGTACTTTTCTCCGCTGCCGCAATTGCCGGTCAGGCGCAAGTCCCCGTAATTCCCGGAGTGCCCGAAACAGCGCGCAACGCTGCCGACAGCATCGACGCCGAGAAGATACGCGCGCACGTTCGCTTTCTCGCAAGCGACCTGCTCGAAGGCCGCGGACCAGGGACTCGCGGCGCCCAGATTGCCTCCGAATACATCGCAACGCAGTTTGCCCTCAACGGACTGAAGCCCGCAGGTGACAACGGGACGTACTTTCAGAAGGTTCCGCTGTATGCTGTGCACACCGTCGAAGATCAGACGAAAGCCTCTTTCGTTCCGCAGAACGGCCAGCCGATTCCGCTCACCTACGGCGAGGACTTCGTGACCAAAGACCAGACCGGGGCGACCTCCGTTGATATCGACGCACCCATCGTCTTCGTCGGCTACGGTATCGACGCGCCCGAATATCACTGGAATGACTACGCGGGTATCGATGTAAAGGGTAAAGTCCTGCTTGTCATCGTGAACGAGCCGCCCTCGACCGACGACGCCTTCTTCAAGGGCAAGACGATGACCTACTACGGTCGCTGGACTTACAAGTACGAAGAGGCATCGCGCAAAGGCGCACTCGGCGTGCTCATCGTTCACCGGACCGACCTGGCCAGCTATCCGTGGCACGTCGTGCGCGACTCGCAGGCCATCGAGAAGTCTTACCTGCAGGGCGATCCGACAGCAACGCTCGAAGCCGCAAGCTGGATTCAGCATGACGTAGCGCAGAAACTGCTGACCGCCGCAGGACAGGGAACCGTCGATGCCATGATCGACGCAGCCGGGAAGCCCGGCTTCCATGCCGTTGAGCTGCCGGTGCGCTTCAAGGCGCACATCGCCAGCAAAGTGCGGCACTACGAATCGGATAATGTGATTGCTGAAGTTCCCGGCGCGCAACCGGGACAGGCTGTCCTGTACTCTGCCCATTACGACCACCTCGGCATCGACCCCGACGCGAAGGGCGACCAGATTTACAACGGGGCTGCCGACAACGGCACCGGCTGCGGCATTCTGCTGGAACTGGCCCGCGCCTTCTCCCAGACGAAGCCGCCGCACAGCGTTTATTTCGCCGCTGTGACCGCCGAAGAGCAAGGGCTGCTGGGCTCGCAGTGGCTCGGCATACATCCGCCGGTTCCGGCTTCGCAGATCACCCTCGACCTGAACTACGACATGCTGAATCCCATCGGCACCCCAACCGCAACCGAGATCAGCGGAGCGGAACGCACGACCTTCTATCCCGAAGTCGAGAAGACGGCCAAGGCTTTCAACCTGACGATTGAAGCGGATCAGTTCCCCGGGGCCGGTCACTATTACCGCTCCGACCACTTCAGTTTTGCCCGGGTGGGAGTGCCGTCATTCTCCGTCGGACAGGGAACGACCTTCGCAGGCCACGATGCCGAATGGGGAAAGCAGCAGATGGAAGACTTTGTAGCACACCGCTATCACCAGCCATCCGATGAATACAAGCCGGAAATGGACTTCCGTGGCGATGCCAGAATGGCGCAGTTCGGGTTCATTCTTGGGTGGGAAGCGTCCTCGCTGCCGCATACAATCGGGTGGCAGCCCGGCGACGAGTTTGAAGCTGCCCGGAAAAAGGGCAATTAGCAAGAGGAGGCGAGATGAAGCAGCAGATATGGCGTACAGCGGTCATAGCTATGCTGCTGCTCTCCTGCCACAGCATGCTTGCCCAAAGCACGACCAAGCCCGCGCTGCACCATCGCGGCGATCCCAGCACCACGGACCGCCCGGTTGTCGTGAAACCGGGCAAGGCCGACGCGCTGATCCCGGAAGATGCTTCCGGCGAGTACATGCTCGGCCATCCGGGCGAGCTGGTTGAGATAACAATGCAGTTTGGCGACCTGAGCGGCTACATCTCCCGCCAGGGCGATGGCGAAAGCGACAGCGGAACGCCGTTGACCTTCTTTTTCGACCAGACAACGCTGCGTGGCCAGACGCTCAAGTTCACCACCCGGCAGATTCACGGCATCTGGTATTCGTTTCAGGGGACAATCGTCCGCGGTCCCGGCAAAACCCGTGAAGAGGACGGCTATTACCTGCTCACAGGCGAGCTGATCGAGCATGACAGCACTCAGAAGACGGATCTGCGGCGGTCGGTCAGCCTGAAATCGGGACGGCAGCTCGGATAGTACCGGCATGGCGGTTTCCGTCGCCTTGCCACCCCAGAACAGGTTCTCCCCCATCCTGGTCAAAGCCTTCGGAATCAATCGTTTTACGATCTTTTCGCGGAGAAAAGTAAACCCATGCCCCAATTGCAATTCCGGCAAGAAGTCCGCCGGTGAATCCTCTCCAGTAATCGATACGCTCCGTCATTTTCTCTGAGAAGGACGTGGCAGCGCGGCGGTTGCCTTCAGAACGAAAGATATATCTAAAATAGGTTGCATAGAATACGATTTCGATATATCTTTAGATATATCTTAGAAATTCTAAGAAAGGATTAATATGTTTCGACAAAAACACAATGAATATGAAGGACACGAAGATTACCGAGCGCGATATTGGAAACACTTTCGCGGAGGACGCCATGGCTTCTTTGGAGAGATGGGTGAGATGTGGGGGCGCGGAGGCCATCGCTACGGCGGAGACCTGGGTGGACGGCTCTTCGACAACGGCGAGCTTCGGCTTGTGATTCTCCAGTTGATCGCGGAAAAACCGAGCTACGGCTACGAACTCATCAAGGCCATCGGCGAACGCTTATCCGGAGTCTATGCTCCCAGCCCCGGCGTGGTGTATCCAACGCTGACGATGCTCGAGGAAGAAGGCTTTGCCACGGTCGCCTCTACTGACGGAGCCAAGAAACTCTACACCATCACGGACGCAGGAAAAGAAGAGCTGAAATCCAATAAGACTTTGATTGACGCGATTTTTGAGCGCATCGAAAAAGTCGGCGTGGCTTTCGGACGGGGACGGGCGCCGCAGATTATGCGGGCGATGCACAACTTCAAGCTCGCGCTCAAGCTGCGCTTCGCCCAGGGCGATTTAACCAAAGAACAAATTAACAAGATCGCGGAGATGATTGATGCCGCTGCCAAGGGAATTGAATCCATCTAGTCCGGGAGTATTTTCCCGGGAGCTATTCACGCCTGATATCGAGAAACAAGACTTGCACTCAGGCACGGGCCTGCAGGAGCGAGTCATGGAGCTTGAGAGCAGAAATATTTACCTGCAAACACTGGTCGTAGAGCTGCTGGACAAAAACGAGCAGCTGCGGCGCAAGGTAGCGCAGCAGGAAAAGCCGGATGATGACGTTCGGCTCAGTAATAGTCCGCGCAGCTGAGGTAATAGCCGCAGCTTTCGCAGACCAGCTTGCAGCGATGTCCAGTTAACTGCGTCGAGCAGTTTGGGCAATAAACAGAATGGTGTTCCACCGCCCCGTGCTTAGGTTGCGGGTCGGCATTGTGAATTTCGTGGTCGGGGGCCTGTGGATACACACGGCAAGATTACCGAAAATTCAACGAAGAGAACAGCGGCGCTCGCTATGCTGGAACCAGGATGCGCATTCGACGCCAATTCTCTGGATTGATATGCTCGAAGCTGCATCGAAGAAATCCATGCGCACCTGCGGCGTGAATCTCTTCATTTGAAAGGAGCAATCATGGAACGTACAGCGAGTGCCGTCTGGAAGGGCGGATTGAAAGATGGCACAGGCGCCATTTCATCCCAGAGCGGCGTTTTAAACGAGACGCAGTATTCCTTCAGCACGCGATTCGAGAACGGTATCGGCACCAACCCGGAGGAACTGATTGCGGCAGCCCATGCGGGATGCTTCACGATGGCCCTGAGCGGTCAGCTGACCGGTGCCAACCTGACGCCCGAATCGCTGGAAACAAAAGCCTCCGTAAAGCTCGAAAAGACCGATGACGGTTTCAAGATCACCGCCATTCATCTGACGACGCTGGCAAAGGTTCCCGGCGCGAGCCAGGAGGCTTTTGACACAGCGGCGCAGAATGCCAAGAATGGCTGCCCGATCTCCCGCCTCTTCAAGGGGAACACAGAAATCACACTCGACGCCAAGCTGGTCTAACTTGCGGACCGGCCGGTCTTTCGAGACGGAACGGCGAAGGGTATGGAAAGATACGCCGCAGATTATTCTGCGGCGTTTTCACTGTGCGCGCGAACATAGTCGC
Organism: Terriglobales bacterium; assembly: GCA_015655315.1. Taxonomy (GTDB): domain Bacteria; phylum Acidobacteriota; class Terriglobia; order Terriglobales; family Acidobacteriaceae; genus Alloacidobacterium. The sequence continues at coordinate 6,349 of JAATFH010000112.1, read as the reverse complement.
GCAGTTCGCGATTGATATTCGTAGCCTGCTGCACTCCCTGATCGAGCAATTGCCGCCATTGGCGGGCACTTTCATTCAGCTCGACGGTTCCGAGCAGATAACTTGTCTGCAAAATGACTTCGAGAGCGTTGCTCAGGTCGTGGGAAAGCTGGCGCAGATGCAGTGACGGCGTCAGGGGAATCAATTGTGGCTCAGGTGGCTCGGGCATGCTGGTCCTTGTCATGGCGGATATGAATCGCAAACACGATCATCCATTCGATGCTGCGCTCGCCGCGTGGTCGGCGGCAATTGACACAATTTTAGCGGCAAAGTAGTCTAAATATTACTGCTCGTCCAGCCGTTCGCGCTGGACTTCTTCCCGTGCCGAAGTGGCGGAATTGGCAGACGCGCGTGGTTCAGGTCCACGTACTCGCAAGGGTGTGGGGGTTCGAGTCCCTTCTTCGGCACCAGTCATTTAGCTTCAAATAAATTACTGAATTTTTGCTGGTAAGCTTTGATAAGACACGGAATTTATTGTGCTCCGTGAGAATCACATTCCTGGATTCCCCAGCGTTGCCTTAAGAAGTGTGCATCCATTTCCGCATCTGACATCTCTGGCCCTTGGTCGCACCCCGGCTCATTGCACCAGAATCCATCAGCATCCTCCGCCATCGTGCCTTCTGGGTGCGCTTGTCCGCAGCTCCCTGCACACATCCTCCATCACGTCTAAGTCTTTAATTGTTTGATTCCTCTCTACCCAAGAGTTCGGGTTAATAAGGGTAGTAGCGATTCATTAGGCAAAAAGCAATATAAATTATCTGCAATCAACAACTTGGCATCTGTGGCCAGGAGATTTGCAACTGCCTATCTCCGGAATATGTTTGCTAAGACCGAAACCAACGCAACGAGCAAAGCTAATATGGGAACAATGATTTCACTCCACGACTTGAAATTCGCTCTCCGCATTTTGTTTATCTCTCTGCGCGTCCAGACCACACCCTCATAGCTCAGAGTTCGCTTTAATGGCCACTCGCCTTCGTAATAGTTGGCCGGGATCGCTAGGCCAATTTTTTTTGCAGCCCTCATTAGGTTTTCTTGCAAGAGAGAATCTAGTTCGTTTTGGTCATACTCGGTCTCGGCATTAGCTATTCCGAAGGCTTCTTCCCTTGCTTCGCGTGTCTTGGCATTACGGGTCTCAGCTTCCCAAATTTCAGATATTTTCTTCTGTAGTTCCGCGATGCGAGCAAGCTTAATCTGCCTCTTGCGCCTTCTTTGAGCCCAAAACCATTTGGAAAACATGCGGGGGATAATAACAGTGTTTCTGACATTTCTGCTCCAAACTTCGGTGACTTGTTCAAAGCTCACTTGGTGGCGGAGAATCGTCTCCAGCGCCGGAGGATTCAAGGGATGACGATAGCAGGGTGCAAAGAATACGAGATACGCGTCACTAGGCCAAAATTAGATGATGGCAGCTACCAGTATCGCAACACGATTCACTTGGCGGGAATTCAGGGCAGCGTCGTGAAGGATAGAACATACAAAGATCAAACCGAGTTAGTTGAAATCGTGAATCCTCTTTTGCGCAATAACGGCGATGTCAACGGCGACATCACGAATACTTTAGATGAAGTCCACGGTGATGGCTGGATGAGGAAATTGTGTCTCAGTGACGAAGAGGCAGCACGTCTGGGATGGTGAGGAAGACCTGTTGACGCGGCATCCCTTTGTCATCACCTGCAAACGCTGCCGGGAGAATATCGCTGCTTGATACATCCGATGAGGAAACGCTAGCGGCGAATCACGGAAGGTCTTCAGACACTCGCAGGTGATCTGCGGCACGTCAGCCCAGTTGCGGCAGACAAGAGACGAACTCGAGGAATCGAACAAGCGCAGGCTTGCCCGAACCATATGCACCGCCCACTGTGCAATAAGTTTTCCCACGTACGTTAAAACTTTCAAGGTAAGATGGAGCGCCGTTAGAAAGGAAGAAGGCTAGCAATGGCGTTAATAACTATTTACTACCCGCACGGATCACAAGATTACATGGACGTGACCGACTATAGCGTGAAGGATGGTGTTCTGACCCTCACTCATCGAGAACGTGGTGTCGGGGCTACGAACAGGGAGCCAACCGAAAAAGTGATAACGACGCTCCCCTTCATCATCAAGGCACAGCTTCATCGTTAAATTCGGAAAACCGGAAGAGCGCCCTGCCACTGTTAAGTGAGGGGCTTTTTGAATTTAGCCTCTGGACATTTGCCGGAGCACGTCTACGTTTCTCAGCTTGCGCGGTCTGTGATGTTTTTACAGAACTGCCATGAACCTGATAGAGAGCACCTGTACACGACGTTCCACGTCTGCGGCGTTGGGGTGTTGACTGGAAAGCTCACATGCGGGAATATCGACTCAACCGCACCAGAGAAATTGCATACCAAAGACAGAAAGGATGTCTTTCGTGAACCTTGCCGCGTTACGCCATAGTCTTTCTTCCCGGATAGTTCTTTTACGGCTCCTCATTCCCGTTCTCGCTCTTCTTACCGTCATTCCAGCGCAAGCCACCACGCCGGGATTTAATGTTCCGCAGGATGTGGCGCTGCGCATTCGCCTCGACGACACGCTGACCAGTGTGGACTCCGGGGTGGGCGATCCTTTCAGCGGGACCGTCGTGAGCCAGGGCACTTATCAGGGAGCGCGGGTCTATGGCCATATCAGCGCGATCGATATGTCCGGACGGCTGCAGGGGCACACCGAAATGGTGCTGCAGTTCGACCGGCTCGTGATGCCGGATGGCCGCACTGCCAGCATCCATGCGGAAATCATTCAGCTTTATCATGCGCCGTCGCATGAAACCCTGGATGTGGAAGGCGCCATCCTGTCAGGCGGACGCGGAAGGAGCGCCTTGCTTGGCACCGGCTTCGGCGCCGGTGCGGGAGCTCTGTTGGGTGCGGTCTTTGGCGGTGGTGAAGGCGCGGCGATCGGTTCGATCACCGGCGGCGCTGCGGGACTCGGCACGACAGCTTTTCGCGGACGGCAAAAGATTACACTGCCGAGCGGCCTGGAAATGATGATTCAAATTACATCTAGTGGATCGTAGCAGGGATACGATCTCGTTCCTGAACCGGAAACTTCTTCCTTAAGAGAAACGCCGCAACCAAGTGATCCTGGTTGCGGCGTTTGTGTTTGCGCTTCCGTTATTTCTTTGCTGGAGCGACCGGCTGCACCGCCGTCATGGGCTTGATGATGTCGTCGAGAAGTGCGGGCGCGCCCTCGACCCGCTGGAAGGTGGGATACTTCTCACCATCGTGATAGTTCAGATCGATCGGATAGATGTAGGTATCGGACTGGACAATCAGGTGGATCGGTTCGCTGCTTCCTTTTGCGTTCTTGATTGCGTCGTTGAAGATATCGGCCGAAAAAGCGCGACCGTTCACGGCAATCAGCTTTTCCCCTGGAGCGATTTTTGCTTCGTCGGCAACCGAGTAGACGCGTACATCCGAGACGGTGCCATCGCGGCGCAGACGGAAGCCAGCCGAAAACCACGCGTCGATACTTCCGCTCATGGAGAGGAGCGCACGTTCGTAGCTGGTCGGCTTGTCCGTGTAGATGAGCTTGTAGCCGCCGTGTTCAATCCCGGCGAGGTTCGCGTGCGGATTGAGCGTGGTGATGCGCTCATGGAGAAAGCCCGCCCAGTCATTGGGAACAACCTCGTTGAGCGTCTTTACCAACTCGTCGAAGTTGTAGGGAACGACCATCGGTCCGGTATCGCCGCCCTTGCCGAGAAAGAGGACGAGAAAATCGTGCAGAGATTTCTTGTCGTGCGTGAGCTGCCGGATCGTCGTATCGGCGTCGAGCCAGAGCAGTTCGCCTTCGTCATAGTAGTCCTGCCCGCGCCGCCAGTTGGACCACGCGGGGTTGCCGCCGCGCAGGATGGAAGCGGATATGGCGGTGTCCTCCGTGTTGCGCCAGGTGCGGCCGGGACGGTTGTCGTAAGTAGCTGCCATGTAGGCAAGGTCTTCGCGATATTGTTCGGGCGTGCGGAAGCCGGAGCGCGCTGCGAGAACGTTGCCGAGATATTCCGTCATGCCCTCATAGACCCACAGCAACTCGCCCTGCATGGGCGTGGTGTAATCGGGCGTCGCCAACCCAGTCGGACGGCGGTATTTCCCGTTCCAGGAGTGCGTGAACTCGTGCGCCAGAAGGTCGGCCTCAATCAGTGCATGCTCATCGTCGGCAAAACCTTTTTCGCCCACCCCGTTATCGGAGGATTGATGATGCTCAAGGCCCTCGCCGCCCGCGTAGTCAGAAAGCGTAAGCAGGAAGTGATAGCTGTTGTAGTGGTGGGAGCTGTACATGGCTCCGGCTTCATGGACGAGATTGTTGAGCGCGGTGAGAAACTGCGGGCGCAGATCGATATCTGCCGGAGCATCACCGGCTACGTCGAGGTAGTGCTTGGGCGTCACATCCGGAGCGAGCGGAATTTCCTTGAAGTACTTGCCAGTGAGGACAGGTGAATCCTCCAGCATCTCCACGGTCAGCGCCGCGAAGTGGGTGGTATTTCCATCGGTTCCGGTCGGCGTAAGCGCGGTGCCGACTCCCCAGCCTGCTGGAACTTTGACCGAAGGCTGGATCTGAATTTCGCGGACAGGAACGCCGGCGGGATAGAGCAGGAACTTCTCCCACTCCAGCATGGCCAGCTTGTCGGAGACGCGGGCAGTCACGATGGCATCGACGTGGACTTCAAGCGTCGATACTCCCTGTGGCACGTTGATGTGGAATGCGTAGAGATCGACATCGTCTCGACGCCACGGCAGCGCCTGGCCATTCGCGCGAAAAACAATTCCCGTCAGCTCGTCGATGGGGCCAGTGGGGCGATGATTGCCGGGAACCCATTTCACCGCCGTCAGCGTGAGGGCTCCCGGTTGAACCGGAATCACGAGATCGGCGTGCCAGAGTTTCCTGGGCGCTTCAGAGAGGTCTGCGGTGATGGTGATCGGAGCGGCGGCGGCAAACGATGTGGCTGCCAGAAACAATGTTGATATTACGACTATGAGGCGCAACATGGCCAAAGAGAACCAACGCATGGCAAATGGGATTCCTTTCTTAACAGCTATACTAGATTTTGCAGCTTTTGGTGAGGTATTTCGTGCATCTGGAACGCATTCTGGGCAAGACAAGGGAGACAGTCGCCGAACGCAGGAAGAATATTCCTCTGCGCGACCTGGAGCAGCGTGCCGCGCACCACACGCCTCGTGGATTTGCTCGCGCGTTGCGCAAACGGGCAAAGGAAGCTCCCGCGATTATCGCCGAACTGAAGAAGGCGTCGCCGTCCAAGGGGCTGATTCGTCCGGTGTTCGACGTGCGCAGTCTCGCTGCGGAGCTGGCTGGAGCGGGTGCGTCGGCACTGTCCGTGTTGACGGATGAACCGTTCTTTCAGGGCAGCCTGGAAAACCTGGAAATTGCTTCCGCCACGGTTACGATTCCCTGTCTGCGCAAGGACTTTATGGTGGACGAATACCAGATCGTGGAAGCGCGGGCGCATGGAGCGGATGCGATTCTTCTGATCGTCGCCGCTCTGAGCGATTCTGAATTGATTCAGCTGAAAGATGCCGCGCATCGTTACGAATTGGATGTGCTCTGTGAAGTGCACTCGGCTGAGGAACTTGCGCGTGCCCGCGATCTGGGCTGCGATGCCTACGGCGTGAACAATCGCAATCTCAAGACGTTTGAAGTGCGGCTGGAAAACTCGATCGATCTGGCCAAGGATTTGCCTGCTGGAGCGGTGCATGTGGCTGAGAGCGGGATACATACGGCCGACGACCTGCGGCGTCTGCGAGCAGCCGGCTATCACGCGTTTCTTGTCGGCGAATCGTTGATGCGCCAGCCATCGCCGGGTGCAGCCCTGACCCAGCTGCTGCAACCTGCCGCCGCGTTAGCATAGAGTAATGTGGATCAAGATCTGCGGGAATACAAATCTTCAGGATGCACAGTTGGCGGTCGAGGCGGGCGCGGACGCAGTGGGCTTCATCTTTGCCGAAAGCCCGCGTCGCGTCAATGCTGCTGAAGTGAGCCGGATCACCCCACATTTGCCGGAGACGGTTGAGAAATATGGTGTATTTGTCGACGCTGATTTCGAAACCATTGTTCAGACAGTCGTAGAGAGCAGTCTGACCGGAGTGCAGTTGCATGCGACCCAGGACGCGCTGCTCTCATCCAGGCTGCGTGCGCGATTCGGACCATCCTTCGGAATTTTGAGGGTCGTGCATTACACGCAGGATTTGGAAACACAGCTACGCGCATTGCAACAGGACGACTCGTTCGATGCGGTACTGGTCGATTCGCGGACCGCAACCGCGGTCGGTGGAACCGGCAT
>JAATFH010000422.1 GCA_015655315.1 Terriglobales bacterium | reverse complement strand
CCCCAACGCCAACCTCTATCCAGTCCCCCTCGGCGGCTACGATCTCGACCTCGCCGCGCGCCTCGACCTCATCCTCCGCGCCGACCGCGCCGCCCGCGCCTACGACAATCGCGTCGTTCAGGTTCGCTCAAGTTATTCTGAGGAACTCCGCCGCATCCTCATCGCCGCCAGCGACGGAGCCTTCGCCAGCGACACGCAGCCCCTCTCCCGCCTCAACGTTTTTGTCATCACCAAAGATGGCGACATCACCACCAAAGGCGGAACCGGAGCTGGTGGCCGCGCCGGACTCGAACAATTCGTCGGCACCAAGAGCCCCGAGCACCTCGCCCGTGAAGCCGCGCGCGGAGCCATCCTCCAGCTCGGTGCCGTCCCCGCCCCCGCAGGAGAGATGGAAGTCGTCCTCGGTCCCGGCTGGCCCGGCATCCTGCTGCATGAAGCCGTCGGTCACGGCCTCGAAGCCGACTTCAATCGTAAAAAGACCTCCGCCTTCACCGGCCTCATTGGCCAATCCGTCGCCAGCTCCAAAGTCACCGTCGTCGATAACGGCACGATGCCTTCGCGCAGAGGCTCTCTTAACATAGACGACGAGGGCTCGCCCACGCAGGAAACGGTGCTCATCGAAAACGGCATCCTCAAAGGCTATTTGAGCGACAAGCTTTCGGCGCGCCTCATGAACATGCCGCACACCGGCAACGGACGCCGCGAAAGCTACCAGCAGATCCCGATGCCGCGCATGACCAACACTTATATGCTTGCCGGCGATGACGCTCCCGAAGACATCCTGAGCAGCGTGAAGCGCGGCCTCTACGCCGTCAACTTCGGCGGCGGCTCGGTCGATATCACCAGCGGCAAGTTCGTCTTCAGCGCGTCGGAAGCCTACCTGATCGAAGACGGCAAGATCACCTCGCCCGTCCGCGACGCAACACTCATCGGCAATGGCCCCGAGGCCTTAAAATATGTCTCGATGGTCGGCCATGATCTCGAACTCGACGAAGGCGTAGGCACCTGTGGCAAAGACGGCCAGAGTGTGCCCGTAGGCGTCGGCATGCCGACAATCAAACTTGATCGCATGACCGTAGGGGGCACTGGACACTAATACATGGAAATCGTAGACGTAAAACAATTTGTCACACTCCTCGATGGATCGCGCAGCTATGCCTGGCAAACCATCCCTGCAGTCGATGCTCTCAAACTGGCCGAGCCGCGCCTGCGCTGCCCGGAATGCAAGGGAGCTGTTGGACTCTTCCGCGGAACGACAGACGAAGCGACAGCAAATCGAGCGGAGCACAAGAAAAAAAATCCAGGCTGTTCTCTGGGCGACTGTTTTGATGGTGTCAAGCGTCTCGCAATCAGCCCGATTGAACCCGACGAGAAAAGCATAAATGAGCAGCAGTCTGACAACTGAAGTCACCGCCGACCTCCTGCAATTAGCAACCGACATCGTTACAAAAGCGCGCAAAGCCGGAGCCACTCACTCCGAAGTCGTCATCCGCGAAGGCGATGAGTTTTCGACCTCCGTCCGCTTAGGCGAAGTCGAGACACTCAAGGAATCAGGGTCACGCGGCGTCGGGCTGCGCGTCTTCGTCGGTCAGCGCGCTGCCAGTACCTCATCGAGCGACTTCACGCCCGAAGGCATCGACCACCTCATCTCCGGCGCACTCGCCTTGGCTCGCGTCACCTCTGAAGATCCCTTCGCCGGGCTCGCGGACACCAGCGAGTTCGGCAAACTCGACTACGATCTGAGCCTCTATCACGAGGACGTCTACTCGCTCCCCACCGCCGAGCGCATCGACTTCGCCCGCCGCTGCGAAGCGGCAGCCATGTCCGCCGACACGCGCATCCAGAACAGCGATGGCGGCAGCTTCGACGCAGCCACAGGCCGCAAAGTGCTGGCCAACTCGCGCGGCTTCGCAGGCGAATACCGCTCTTCTTATTGCTCCATCTCCACCAGCCCCATCGCCATGAGCAAAACCGGCGAGATGCAGCGCGACTACTGGTACTCCGCGGCGCGAACACTGTCGAAACTCGAATCGCCAGAATCCGTAGGAGCCGAGGCCGCGCGCCGCACGTTGAGAAGACTCGACGGCCGCCGCGTCCCAACGCAGCGCGTTCCCATCGTCTTCGCGCCGGAAATCGCGCGCTCCCTCATCGGAGCCATCTTCGACGCCGCCAACGGCGACAGCATCTATCGCGGCGCATCCTTCTTCACCGGCAAACTCGGCGAACAGGTCGCCGCGGAATCTATCAACGTCATCGATGACGGAACGATCATCGGTGGTTACGGATCGTCGCCGTTCGACGGCGAAGGTCTGCCCACACGCCGCAAGATCATCGTCGAAAACGGCATCCTCAAAACCTATCTGCTGAACACCTACACCGCGCGCAAGCTCAACATGCAAAGCACTGGCAATGCCGTTCGCGGACTTTCAGGCAATCCCGGCATCGGCAACGGCAATCTCTTTCTTGAAGCAGGCACGCTGTCGCCGCAAGAAATTCTGCGCGAGATCAAGACCGGCTTTTACGTCACCGAGCTTCTCGGCCAGGGCGTCAACATGGTCACCGGCGACTACTCGCGCGGAGCCTCCGGCCTCTGGATCGAAAACGGTGAACTGACTTACCCGGTACAGGAAGTCACCGTAGCCAGCAATCTCAAGGAGATGTTCCGCAACATCACCGCCATCGGCAATGACCTCGTCTTCCGCGGCTCCGTTGCCTCGCCGACACTGCGCATCGACGGCATGACCATCGCTGGCGAATAATGAATTGAGATTCAGGGAATGATCCGGGTGCCCCATCCTGAGCCGAATGCGAAGGGTGGGGTACACTGATACTTTTTCATGCTGGCACACTCCATCGCCTTCGACCCGACTGACCCGCGAGCCGCGCTCACGCAGATACCGGCACACTCCGGCGTCTTTGCCCTCTTCGCAGCCGATGAACGCGCCGAACCCTATCTGAGCCGGACGCCGAATCTCAAGCGCCGCCTCACCCGCTTCCTCGATGCGCGTCCCACGCAGACAAAACGCCTGCGCCTGACGGAAAAAATCGCGCGCATCGAATACACCCTCACCGGCTCCGACTTCGAATCGGCTCTCTGCCTCTACGCGGCATTCATGCAGGCTTTCGGCGACGCCACGCGCAAGCGCATGCACCTGCGCTCGCCTTATTTCCTGCGCATGACGAGCGAGAACAACTACCCGCGCGTATATGTAACCAACAAGATTACAAAATCGGCATTCGACGATCTCTTCGGCCCCTTCCCTTCGCGCGCGTCAGCGGAAAAGTTCTGCGACGAGATGCTCAATCTCTTCGAGCTGCGCCGTTGCCACGAAGACCTGCACCCCGATCCGGCATTCCCCGGCTGCATCTACTCCGAAATGAAGATGTGCCTCGCGCCATGCTTCAAAGGCTGCACCGACGAGCGCTACGCGCAGGAGGCAGCCAGCGTCCGCGCCTTTCTCGCCACTCGCGGCGCCAGCCTCCTCGAACAGATCGGTTCCGAGCGCGATGCGGCCTCGGCTAACCTCGAATTTGAAAAGGCGGCAGAGGCCCACGCCAAATTGCAAAAGATCCAGGCCGTCACAGCGCTCCTGCCCGCCGCCGTGCACCAGCTTTCCAAACTGGTCGCGCTCATCCTGCAACCGGCTGCGGAACAGGAAAGAGTCGCCTGCTTTCTGCTCACGCATAGCGTCATCCTCGGTCCTGTGTCTTATTCCGTGCAAGGCATGCGCCTGCACAACGAGCAGTCAGGATCGACCTCGCTCTACGTCCAACCCACGGCGGTAGAAGCCGTTCCGCTGGCAGCAGAGGGCACGACAACAGCCGTGCAAATCGTCTCACGCAATGTTCTGGAAGAGCGCCTGCAACAGACGCTCGGCGAACTCACTTCGCCTGCAGCAAAATCAAGGCCGAACAACCAGACCATCTCGGATCATCTCTGCCTCTTCAGCCGCTGGTTTTACCGTGCGCAGACGCACCGCACAGGCGAGGCATTCTTTGCCGACAAGATCGACTCCCTGCCCCAGCGACAAATTCTGCGCGCCATCTCCCGCGTCTACAGCGGCAGTCATCTCGCATAAAAAGAAAATGGCCGGAGACAAGCCCCGGCCGCGTCAGAAAATCATCGAACCTACTTCTGCGTAGCTATCCACTCTTTCAATTTAGGCTCCTGCGCGGAACGCAGCTCAATGCAGTCGTTGATCTGGTTCTTTGCCCGCGTCAACGCCCGTGCAGACGCCGCTACTTTATGCGCAGTAAAGAAACTCTCCACCTGATCGCGTGCATCGGCGCTGCAGAAGCTCCCCGTGCCGCTGATGAGATAGGAGCCCATCGAGGTTGTGAGCTGTGCCTGCACCTTGTCCCAGTTCTGCTGGATATACTGCCATGCCTGGTCGCGAGTCTCACGGCCCTGCAGCATGATCAGCAACTGGATAGCCGCATCCTGGTTTCTCACCTTGCCCGAGACCGTGTAGTCCAGCGCGCGATG
>JAATFH010000012.1 GCA_015655315.1 Terriglobales bacterium | reverse complement strand
GCGCGACGGTGGCCTTCACGCGTGCGGTGAGGATGTCGTCGGTGAGCTCTTCTTCGTCGAAGGTGACGACTTCCTGGATGTTGCGGACGCCGCGCTTGAGGTCTTCGCCGAGGCCGACGATCTCACGGATGACGATGCTCGAACGCGAGATGGCCTTCATGACGCGGAGCTGGCCGCGTTCGATGCGCTTCGCGATTTCGACTTCGCCTTCGCGCGTGAGCAGTGGAACGGTGCCCATCTCGCGCAGATACATGCGGACGGGGTCATTGGTTTTTTCGAGCGTACCCGGCGTCAGGTCGAGCTCTACGTCTTCGCCTTCTTCACCTTCTTCGTACTTGTCGCCGCCAAACTTGGGGCCGCCCTCATCGAGCAGATCGATCCCCTGCGTTCCGATCGTAGTGATCAGATCGTCGAGATCATCTGGTGAATTCAGGTCATTCGGAATCAGGTCGTTCACTTCACCATAAGTGAGGTAACCCTTTTCCTTACCTGTATCAATCAGTTTCTGAATGTCGTCTTCGTACTTGTCTTCCATCGCCAAGCGGATTAATTCTCCCGGGAAAGATTCGGATCTGTGTATGCTTGGATCGGACAAGGTGCGATTGGGGCCATATGAGGCATATCCCGGAGCGAAGCTATGTCGCTGGGTGCAAGGCGCACGTCCACCAAAGACTTATAGAATATCACGGACATCGGGCTCATCCTGCCTATGTTCACGACAAATCTTCCTGTCCGCGATTCTCTGATCCTTTTCCTTAGATGTGGAAAAACCGAATTTGTTTCCCGGACTTGTCGACTTCTCTAGGATTTTGTCATTCGCACCGCAACGCCGTCATGGGATCGACGGCTGAGGCGCGTCGTGCAGGCAATAAACATGCCAGCGCCGCAACGATAAGCAGCAGAAAACAAACGGCTAACAGCAGAAGCGGGCTGCCGGAGGCATTTTCGATCCAGCGTGTCATTACGCGGGTAAGGCCGAAACTCAGTGCTAGGCCAGCTGCCACTCCCAAGCCGACGCTTACTCCGGCGGAGGCGAAGACGATTTTCAGCACATGCCAGCGCTGCGCTCCCAGGGCCATGCGGATGCCGAATTCGTTGGTTCGCTGGACAACGGAGTAGGAGACGACGCTGTAGAGTCCGACCGCCGCAAGCAGGAGGGCAAGGACCGAGAATCCGCCGAAGAGTATGGAAACCAACCGTCCCCGGCCATATTCCGGCATACTTTTGATCCAGGTTTCGAGCACGCCGTCGTTCCACTGTACGGCCTGCTGGTCAGGATTGATGGAGACAATCTGTTGCTTGACGCTGTGTGTGATCGCAGGCGGATTGACGCGGGTACGCACGAGAATCTGCGTAAACATCCACATGTTGACTGTATATGGAAGGTAGATCGCGGGCTTGACGGGCTTGTTGAGGCCATCATCGAGAGCGTCTCCGGTGACGCCGATGATCTGCAGCCATCCGTCGGCGCCGGGCACGGTCAGACGGTTTGGCGGCTCATTTTTCAATGAGGGGATTTTTACGGAGCGGCCCAGAATATCGCCCGTTGGATAGTAGTGTTTGGCGAACGCTTCGTTGACCACGGCCATAAGCGCGCCATGTTGCAGTTCCGTCTCATCCCACAAACGCCCTCGTTTGAGGGGAATCTCCAAGGCGCTGAAATAGCGCGAATCGACGAAGTTCACGCTCGCTTTCTGGTCTTCTGAGGCGGTTTTTCCCTGCAGATCGAAGGGCTGACCCCAGCCGCTGTCGGGAGGAGTGGCGTTGGTCGAGATTGCGGTCGAGATGACATCCGGGAGTGCCGCGATCTTGTCTCGCAGCTGGGCGAAGTAACTCGATCGCTCCGCCCATGTGGAGAAAGTGTTCTCGTGGATGGGAATGCCGACCGACATGATGTTGTGTGGGTTGTAGCCGAGGTTGACGTGCATCAAGCGCACGAAGCCCTGAATGGCAGCGCTAGCGGCGGTCAGAAGAAGCAAGGTGAGGGCAATCTGTCCGGCGATGAGGGCCGAGTGGAGATTCTTTCCGCGAACGCTGCCGGCGACTTTGCGCGTGCTCGATTGCATGACCTGGTTGATTTCGGGGCGCGCAAATTGGAGCGCGGGAAAGAGCCCGAAGAGAATTCCGGTGAGAAGAGCGATGCCGACGCTGAACAACAGCACCGGCAGATTTACGTGGAAGGTTGCTTCGTTGGGGAATGATCCCTCGGGCAAATGGGCGACGATGAATCCGATGCTTCCGTAGGCCAGAAGCACGCCGAGTACAGCTCCGGTGAGGGCCAGGATGAGGGATTCGGTGAGGAGTTGGCGAATGAGGCGGACGCCGCTGGCTCCGACGGCGGAGCGGACGGCAAATTCATGCTGACGGGCCGTGCCTCGCGCCAGCAGCAGGATCGAGACATTGCCGCAACCGATGGCCAGCAGCAATGCGACAGCGCCAAAGAGCAGATAGAGGGTCTTGCTGATGGTGCTCGTGATCCAGTGGCTCAGGTTTTGGAACTCAATTTTCTTGAAGCCATTCTTTGGATAGTGATCGGGCGTTTGTTTTGCGAATTCCTGGAAATACGGCTGCAGCTCTGCTGCGACCGCTTCCGGCTTGACTCCGGCCCTGATTTTGACAATCGTGCCGTACTGTTCGGTTACGGAAGAGGAAAGCTTCAGCGGGAGATAGACATCGGCGCCGTAGAATCCAAAGCGCGGGGGCATGACCCCGATAACATTGTAGGTCTTGTGCACGAGCTGGATCGTTTTACCCACGACGGTCGGGTCGACGTTGTAGTGGTGCCTCCAGAACTTGTGG
>JAATFH010000233.1 GCA_015655315.1 Terriglobales bacterium | reverse complement strand
GCTGATGGCGCCGCTGCCCGCACCTTTGCGCTCACGCATTGCCGAGCTGACGGAACACCAGCGTGTCGCACTGCGGTTTGCATCGGACGCAGAGATTCCACGACTCGTCGAAGAGACGCTCAACGGCAATTTAGACCCGAAGGATATCAAGAAGAAGATCGAGAACTGGCGTCCGGACTACTTCCGCGTCTAACAAGACCGTACTAACTCTGCTTTGCTTCCAGTTCCGCCCATCGCGTGTAGAGAGCGTCGACCGCCGACCGGGCTTCTTCCGCTTCCGCAAGTGCTGCCTGTAAGCGAGAGGCATCCACGGCTACAGCAGGATCATGGAGAACTGCTTGTTTCTGCTGTGACGTTTCTTCAGCGGCTGCAATGCGGTCTTCCATATCTGCCCATTCACGCGCCTCAAGATAGGAGAGCTTCTTTTTTGATGGCGTCGAAGTATTTTTCTGAATTTGTTTCACCGGCTGCTCTTTTTGCAGCCTGCGTCCCGCCAGCCACGATTCCCATTGCAGATAATCTGCGAAGCGCTCTGCATTGCCTGTGCCGTCCAGGCCCAGCACTACATTCGAGATGCGGTCGAGCATATAACGATCGTGCGTCACCAGTACCAGCGCGCCCGGATACTCCAGCAGGGTTTCTTCGAGGATTTCAAGTGTCGCGATATCGAGATCGTTCGTCGGCTCGTCCAGCAACAGAAGATCGGCGGGTTGCAGCATCAGGTTCGCAATCAATACGCGTGCCCTCTCGCCGCCGGAAAGTCGCGAGACAGGTTGATTGAGCTGTTCACCGGTAAAGAGAAAACGCGCAGCCCACGATGCCACGTGAATGACTCTATCCTGATAGATAACAGAATCACCTTCCGGAGCGAGGGCGCGGCGCAGCGTCAACGATTCATCCAGCTGCCGGTTCTGCTCAAAGTAAACCACCTTCAAAGTATTGGCTCGCTGTATCGATCCGGAATCATGCTCGATCTCACCGCTGAGGAGCCGGAGAAGCGTAGTTTTGCCGCTGCCGTTCGGTCCAACCAGACCAACGCGCATGCCGGCAGTGATGACGAAATCCAGTCCATTGAAGAGCTTCTTGTCGCCGACCGAATATTCCATTTGTTCGAGCGAGACCAGCCTTTTTGTCTGACGTTCCGTCGCGCTGAAATCGATTCCCGCCGAGCGCGTCTGCATGCGGCTGCCTACGTCAGCCAGTTCTCCGATCAGTTCATTGGCGCGGTCGATACGTGCCTTTGATTTTGTGGTGCGTGCCTTTGGACCGCGCCGCAGCCATTCCTTCTCGATCCGTACGCGATTTTCGAGCGCTTCCTGCCGCCGCGACTGCGCGGCGAGAAACTCCTGCTTTATCTCCAAAAATTGGCTGTAATTGCCGTTCACGCGCAGCAATCCGTCGGGATAGGCCCGATTCAGCTCTGCCATCTGCGTAGCCACATTCTCCAGAAAATAGCGGTCATGGCTGATCAACACGCAGGCAAAAGGAGCCGACGCCAGCACTCCTTCCAACCATTATATTCCGGCGAGATCAAGGTGGTTCGTTGGCTCATCGAGTAGCAGAACATCGGGCTTCTGTACCAGCGCCTCAACGATGGCAAGACGCTTCCGCCAGCCCCCAGAAAATGTAACCGCTTCGGTGTCAAAATCGGCAAACCCCGCCCGGCCAAGCATCTCACGCAGGCGGGCCTCCCATTCTGTTTCCGGAACGCCGGCCCGCTTCAGCGCGGTTTGAATGATGGAGCGAACGGTCTCTCCGGCGGCAAAGTTCGAATCCTGTTCGACGTAACTAAGCCGTGTAAGTTTGCGTGCCGCCACTTCACCGGAATCAGTGTCAAGTTGGCCGGCAAGAATTTTCAGCAAAGTCGATTTGCCGGAGCCATTCGGACCGATCAGGCCGATGCGATCTCCCTCATCGACAGTGAAAGAGATATCGCGGAAGAGCGGCGCTACGCCAAAAGCCTTGGTAATTTTCTGCGCGTTCAGTATGAGCAACTTCGAGTTCTTTCAGTCAGGGATGAATAATCTCAGGATATCAAGTTCATGTTTTTCATACTAAGAAGGTGGTATAACTGGACCAGCCTCGGAAGAAGGCAATTACCCAAAATGAAGGCAACTTATTTTCGTTCATAGGCAACCCGGTCATTTTCATTGGTAATTCAAACATTACAGTTGCGTTTGGGCGCATTTCTCGTTTTAGAATAAGTCAATTTATTTTCCTCAAGGGAAGCTGCTATTGACCTCTCCCAGGATCATGAGTAGCGGACGAAACCGTAAGACTGCCACGATACTGCTTATTGTTTGCGGTAGCCTTATCCTTGCAACTATTATTGCAGCAACCTATTGGCATCTCTTTGCCGATAAAATCTCGCCCAGGGTGACCGTTACCTCTCCCGTTTTTAACGAATCTGGTGTCTCCGTCGCTACCAAAATTTTCGTGACTTTTCAGGAAGTGATTCTGCCCCGGTCGCTGAATGATTCGACGTTCATTTTGCGAAACGCTCAGAGACGGGTGATACCGGCGACGATCACGTTTCTTCCCGCAAGCCGCACAGCAGTATTGACGCCCAAATTTCCCCTCGCGGTAGGCGAAAAGTACGAGGTCGTCGTCGTTGGCGGTCCCACGGGCGTCCATGACTTCCATGGCAACGCGATGGAAAAGGACCACAGCTGGAACTTTTATACAGCGTCTATGACAGGCCAGCCGCCCGTCACCGGTTCGGGTGGACCAATCAGGATTATCGCCAGCCTGAAAAACCCCTTCAGCTACTACTACACGGAGATTTTACGAAACGAAGGTTTCAACGAGTTCCAGACCCAGGACATCGCTACCGTTACTGAAGCAACGCTGACGCAAGCCGACCTGGCGATTGTGGGCGAAGTTCCTTTGACCCCGGAACAGGCCGATATGCTGGTTTCATGGGTGCGCAGCGGAGGCAGCCTGATAGCGATGCGGCCCGACGCCAATCTCGCGCGCCGTCTCGGGCTCAAAGATTCAGTGAGTCACTTGAGCAATGGTTATTTGGCCATCGATACACTAAATCCTCCCGGTAAAGGACTTACCAAAGAAACGATCCAGTTTCACGGCGATGCGGATATCTATCCCCTGAACGGCGGTTCCCGCGTGGCGACGCTAGATCGCGATGCAAACACGGCCACGGAAGCGCCTGCTGTCGTGATCGAGAAGATAGGCTCGGGAAGAGCGGCGGTCTTTGCTTACGATCTCGCCCGCTCCGTGGTTTACACGCGGCAGGGCAACCCTGAATGGGCTGGCGTGGAGCGTGACGGACTGGTGCCGATGCGCAGCGACGATCTGTTTTATGGAGCCGCGCCCGACGACCCTCAACCCGACTGGGTCGACTTCAATAAAATCGCCATTCCGCAAGCAGATGAGCAGCAGCGATTGCTCGCTCACCTGATTCTTATGCTGAATGACGACAAGATGCCTCTGCCTCGCTTCTCCTATTTCCCCAATGGCTTCAAGTCGGTCGTCATCATGACCGGCGACGACCACGGAGGGGCCGGAACTGCCGGGCGTTTTCGCCGCTTCATTGCGGATAGCCATCCGGGATGCTCGGTGGCGGACTGGCAGTGTATACGGAGTACTTCGAATATCTTTCTTGGCTCGATTACGCCCGAGGATGCGACAAACTACATCTCGCAGGGATTTGAAATCGGGCTCCATGTTTCCACCGGCTGCAATGACTGGCCTACAAATAAAAAACGCGGCCCTGACGGCAAAGTAGTGATAACAATCCTGCCCGATGCAATGGACTCCTATTACTCAAGTCAGCTCGTCAACTTCACCAGCATGTATGCGGGAATACCATCCCCCGTGACGACACGCACCGACTGTATCACCTGGGGCGACTACGATACGCAGCCGCAGGTAGAACTAAAGTATGGAATACGTCTCGACACAAACTACTACTACTGGCCACCCAAGTGGGTGCGCAACCATCCGGGTTTGTTTACTGGTTCTGGTATGCCCATGCGTTTCGCAAAAACCGACGGCACCCTGATCGATGTGTACCAGGCAGCAACGCAGATGACAGATGAGTCGGGCCAGAGCTATCCATTCACTGTCGATAGGCTTCTGGACAATGCTGTAGGACCGAAAGAATATTTCGGCGTCTTTACCGCGAATATGCACACCGATCAACCCGAATCGACTGGCGCAAATGACATCGTCGCATCGGCAAAGGCGCGCGGCATTCCGGTCATAGCAGCCAATCAAATGCTGAAGTGGCTGGATGGCCGCAATGCTTCATTCTTCCAGAATCTTAAATGGACAGGGCAGGCTTTGGAGTTTCAGATCAGTGTAGGTGTGGGTGCAAATGGTCTGCAGGCACAACTGCCGATTCATTTCTCGAAGGGAAGCTTCAAAGGCATCACCTTCAATGGTCAGCCAGAGAAGTACGTGCACCGCACAATTAAAGGAATTGAATATGCCGTATTTGCTGCGCTGCCCGGAAACTACGCCGCTACGTATGGAGAATAGCGGGAAGGGCTGAGAGAGGCCATTCTCGACCTCTCTCTCTCGGGTATTGATTTTCAGCGGGCCGCGCTGGAGGCTGCCACGTATTCCTCGTAAGGGCCCTTGAAGTCCTCAATGGCTCCGTCTCCAAAGTGCCAGATACGTGTTCCCACTTCTTCCATCAGATCCTGATCGTGCGTTAACAGCAGCACAGTGCCTTCATAGGTCTGCAAAGCGATATTCAACGCATTGATCGATTCCAGGTCGAGATGGTTTGTCGGCTCGTCGAAGATGAGAATGTTCGGTTTCTGCAGCATTAGTTTGCAGAAGAGCAGACGAGCCGCTTCTCCGCCGGAGAGAGCTGCGGTCGGCTTCAAACCTTCTTCGCCGCGAAAGAGCATCTGCCCGAGGATGCCGCGAATGTCTTCCGTAGTGGCCTTGGGATCGAACTGGTGCAGCCATTCGTTCACGGTCTTGCCGTGCTCGATTATGCCGGTATGATCCTGCGGGAAGTAGCCGATCTGCGCTTCATGACCCCACTTCACATTGCCCGCATCGAGCACGAAATCTTTTTCCGCGAGATCGGGAACGCTGGCCAGCAGCGATTTCAGCATGGTCGTCTTGCCCTTGCCGTTGCGTCCGATCAGGCAGATCTTTTCGCCGCGCATAATTGAACCGGCAAAGCCATCGATCACCACTTGATCGCCATACGTCTTGCGCAGGCCCTCAACTTCGAGCGTGTGCTTGCCCGAAGGGCGTACCTGGTCGAAGCGAATGAAGGGGCGTTGAATGTTGGACCGCGCCAGATCGTTGGTTTGCAGGCGCTCGACTTCTTTCTTGCGGCTCGTCACCTGGCTGGAACGCGTTCCGGCAGAGAATCGCGCGATAAATTCATTGAGCTGCGCGATCTTCTTCTCGCGCTGTTCGTTCTGCGATTCCAGGCGCACGCGTACCTGCGTCTTCGCGAGCACCATCTCGTCGTAGCCGCCGGTGTAGGTGATGATCGTCTGGTAGTCGATGTCCGCTGTGTGCGTGCAGACGCTGTTCAGAAAGTGCCGGTCGTGCGAAATCGTAATCAGCGTGCCTTCAAAGCGCACCAGAAAATCCTGCAGCCAGTGGATCGAATCAAGATCGAGGGAGTTCGTAGGCTCGTCGAGTAACAACGCCTGCGGATTGCCGAAGAGCGCCTGCGCCAGCAGCACGCGCACCTTCTGGCCGCCCTGCAACTCGCTCATCTTGCGTTCATGCATATCGTCCGCAATGTCGAGTCCCTGCAGCAGGATCGCCGCATCGCTCTCGGCAGTGTAGCCATCTTCTTCGCCGACAATACCCTCAAGCTCGCCCAGGCGCATGCCGTCGTCGTCCGTCAACTCGGCCTTGGAGTAAATGGCGTCGCGCTCTTCCATCGCCGCCCACAGCGCCTTGTTGCCCATGATGACCGTATCGATCACGCGATAGGCGTCGAAGGCATATTGATCCTGGCGTAGTACGCCGAGCTTCTTCGGACGAACGACCGTGCCCTTCTGTGCGTCCAACTCGCCCGTCAGAATCTTCATGAAGGTCGATTTGCCCGCGCCATTCGGCCCGGTGAGTCCATAGCGGCGTCCTGCCGTGAAGGTCGTGCTCACGTCTTCAAAGAGGATCTTTGAACCGTACCGCATGCTTACGTTGCTGACTGAAATCATGTCTCGTCCTGTTGCATCAGACAGGGAACGCAATCCCGACTGCAGGCCATCTCTGTGCCCTCTGCGTTCTCTGGAATGAAATTAACTTTTTCGAAAGTATGGGCGCCGTCGCGGTGAACCTCGGGAAACGAGGCGAAATCAATGCCTCAATGTCACCGGCTGGTCTATTTCAGTTTACTAGAAAAAATGCGAAACCAGAATGTTAGTCGCCAGCGCGGCGCAGTAGGCCAATATGCTCATGTAAACAAATTGTAACGCGGGCCATTTCCAGCTGTTTGTTTCCCGCTTCACGATCGCCAGCGTCGAGGTGCACTGCATGGCAAAGGCGAAGAAAACCACCAGCGCCATTGCGCCTCCCAGCGTCAGGTCATGCCGCAGCGCCGTCTGCAGGTTGAGCGATTGCGTCGCAGGATCGACGCCGTACAGCGTACCCAGAGTGCCGACAATCACTTCGCGCGCCACAACCGAGCTGAGCAGACCGATGCCGATCTTCCAGTT
>JAATFH010000376.1 GCA_015655315.1 Terriglobales bacterium | reverse complement strand
TGTATTGCGTAAAGGCTGGCCACTGCTTGGTTCAACCAAAGAACCGGAAGTGCAGGTAATTCGTGGAGAGGAACGCGCTCCAGTTGGATGAGGGACCATCACTCCATGACGACGTAAGGCCGCATCATATCGTTATCTTCGTGTTCCAACATATGGCAATGATATACATAGCGGCCGCTGTAGCCTTCAAAGTGGACAAGGATGGTCAGCACATCGCGCGGATTGACAACCGCTGTATCCTTCCACCCTGCCTCGTTTGCGGCGGGCGGGCGCGGTGTTCCGACGAGTTGCAGCTCGCCGCGCGTAAACTCAGCAGTGTTAAAACCCTGACGTTCAAGAATACGGAACTGCACCAGGTGCAAATGCATAGGATGCGCATCGTCGGTCGTGTTGATGAAACGCCACTTTTCGATCGAACCCATTTTTACTGACTCCGTAACCGGATCATCATAGTTTTTATTGTTGATGCGGATGCCTTTGGTCTGCCCTTGCTCGTCAAGCCATTCGGAAAGCACAAAATCTCTCGTGGTGAAAGACGCTTTTTCATCCAGCTTCGGAAATTGAATCTCGCGTGGCAGGCTGAATTGCTTGTTATCACTTGTCTTTTCCTTGACGCGAAACTGCATTAGCTCATAGAGCGCTGGATGCTGCCGGACGAGCATACTCCATCCTGGAAAGGGCACCGCGGCGTCGTTCGACAGCGTCGCCACTTTCCCTTCCAACCCTGAAAAGTCGACGATAATGTCGGCGCGTTCGGCTGGTCCCAGGAGCAGCTTTGTTAGAGCCGCGGGCTTTGGAAGAAAGCCCCCATCGCTTCCTATTTGGTAGAAGGTGACCAGTGATGGAATGTCGGTTGGACGTTTCGCGAGGTTGATGGTCAGGTTGAAGAAGCGTGAGTTCGCGCCATTCAAGAGACGTAGACGATAGGCTCGTGGCTCAACTTCAAGATAGGGATAAACTGCTCCGTTGATGACAGGCAGTTCGCCGAAGAATTCCGGTCCCCACGTGCCTGGAGGCAATAGCTGTCCAACTTCACTGGTTGGCGAATAAACGAGTTGCCCATGCTCATCCAGCGTGCGGTCCTGTATCAGCAGCGGAATCTCATAATCTCCGAAAGGAAGATCCATGCTTCGTTCCTGCTCATCGCGCAGCAAATAGAAGCCGGATAACCCCGCGTATACATTCAGGCGGGTGATGCCCAGCGCATGATCGTGATACCACAAGGTCGCAGCCTGCTGATTATTCGGGTACTCGTAACGTGCCGACGAACCCGATGTGAACCATTTTTCGGGCAATCCGTCGCTCTCTGAGCGGGTACGCGAACCGTGAAGATGAGGAACGGCCCTGACCTCAGGCGCGGGAGGCATGGCGCCATGAATGTGAGGATCGATCTTAAAAAGATGGGTCGTCGGAAGATGGTTCTCCCATTGAACTTCAACAATCCTACCCTTTGTTGCTTCGATAACCGGCCCTGGGTACTGCCCTTCGTATCCCCAGCAGCGAGCTGGCGGAAGTTGAGAGTGCATCTGCCGTGTGCATTCCACCATGCGGATGCGATAGATGTCCCTGTCCTTCCGTGTTTCGTGAGGCAAAATCCGTTTCAGGATAGGCAGTCGATCGACGTAGGGTTGGAGTGAGAGTGAAATACGCGAGGGCAATGGATGAGCCATCTGGGCGTTTGCTGTCCCAGAGGAAAAAACCTCACCGCCTATGAGAGCAGATGCGGATATTGCGCACAGTTTGAGAAACTCGCGCCTGTCCTTCAGAGTCACTTTTCCCCTCGGTAATTGACTTATCGGAATGATCCGGCCCGGCACACTACAACCATGACAGGGTCGATGAGCTGACTCCTTGCATTTTCGCTCAAAGGGCTCTGGTTATTCGACAGATATCTCACTTGCCACGTACCGCTCACCGTCGAAGGTCGTGGTGACCTTGACATGCGTTCCCTCCGTGAAGTTCCGGCTCACTGGGAAGCGTGCGGGATCGAAAGAGATGGAGTAATTTTTCGCATCGCGCGGATCGACGATGGCGAGCCGTCCGGCATGGATGTCGAAGAAAGTGATATTGCCGTTGAAGACGAATGCCGAACCGGGAGCGGCCAGCACTGCGACATGCCTGGCAACGCCATGCCCATCGATACCAGCCTGAAAATCGATCGAAACCAGTGTCCCTTTTCCAAAGAGGCGACGCTGTCCGATCCCGATGCGGCCTGACCGATGTTTGTAACGACGGTGCCTGCCGGCACACGCACCTTGATCGGCTCTTTAGAAAGTGTTTCGCGAAGTGATAACTCCTCGCTGGACGCATCATAGCTGAGAACCTGTCCGTGCATCTCGCCGTGGGGGACCTGCGACAGGATGTGGATACTTACAGCGAAGACGGAGGTTCCATCCAGCATGGTCTGGATGGAAGCATGTTCTACAGGCTCCAGATCACGCAGGGGAATTCTCTTCCCATCGCGGAATGCCTGGGTGCGCGCATCGAAAAGAATCTTCATGGAATGACTATCGAATACTTTCAAGGTCAATTGGTCGCGTACAGGATCGACAGAGCGAATGGCTCCGCCGATGACGGTGCTCCGCCCGCTGGGCAAAGGAGGAAGGGCTGCGATACTTGCGGACGTGTCTGAAGGCATTGTCCCGGAGTGCACAGCGACAACATTTGTTGGCTTTACACCCGCTGTGGACAACTGAGCAATAAGTACGCTCTTCAGGATAGCAATAGTCAAAACACAGGTCATTCCATTCGACCTTATCTGGAGAAAATAAATCTGGTTAGTATAGGATGCGAATTTGCCTCTGCGTGGTGGTCTCGAGGAAGAGCAACAATTGTCGCTCAACAACAGCCACACGGTGCGTGGGCAACGAATTTGCCAACTTTCGCAACCAAAAAATTGTGCACTCCTCGCTCAACTGAGAATTGCGAGCATACCCCCAAACGAAAGAGAAGACCGGAAATAGAAGGTGGAGAGCCTCTTCAAACTAAATATGCAACCCGCCAAACGCCTCATAATCGTGACCGCGATTGCCACTTCCTTGTGGAGTGGGATTGCATGGGGTGGCGACATTCGGATACCACTTCCAAAACGCAGTGAGCTGACTCCTGTCCAACGCTTAAACCGTGAAGGCGTAAACGCAGTGCGAGCGCGTCAGTACGATAAGGCTGAGGCGATCTTCTTTAAAGCCTATCTCTACGACCCAGGCGATCCTTTTACCCTGAACAACCTTGGATATGTCTCCGAACTACAGGGTGAACTGGAGCGCGCGCAAAAGTTCTATGCTCTCGCTTCGCAGCAGGGCAGCGGTGCGACCATCGATCGCAGTAATACGAAATGGCTCGAGGGAAAGCCAATGATGGAGGCCTTGAACGGCATCCAGGACGTGCCTATGAAGGTCAACCGCATCAATATCGCTGCGATTGATCTCTTACAGCAGGGGCGCTATTCCGAGGCCGAGACCTTATTGCATCAGGCGCTTTCTCTTGATGCGAAGAATCCGTTTACATTGAACAATTTGGGAGTTGCCGAAGAGGGACTGGGAAACTTCGAGGAGGCATTGAGTTACTACGATCAGGCGACGACCTCGTCTTCCTCCGATCTGGTTGTAGTCACGCTGAACAAGTCATGGAGAGGGAAGCCTGCCAATGAAATGGCGGCTGACAATAAAGCGAAGCTGGTTGCGCGCATTCAGAGGCTTGACATACCCGCAGCACATGCAGCCTTGCTCGCATTTCGTGGAGTATCCGCCATCAACCGGAATGATTGGGTGACAGCAAGGAAAGACTTTCTGGATGCCTATTCTCTGGATCCACACAGCGCATTTTCACTCAACAACCTCGGATATGTCGCCGAAACAGATGGCGACATGGAGACAGCGGCCTTTTTCTATGACAGAGCCACCCAGGCGGAGAATGCCAATGCTCACATCGGACTGGCAAGTCAAAACTCAGCGCAGGGTAAACATCTTGTCGATGTAGCTGGTCATAGCGTGCAGCAGGTAAACAACGAGATTGACCGCTACACCCTGAACCGTCGCCAACAAACCGGGCCAATACAGTTAAAACGTCGCGACGGCAGCGCACCGCCAGCCACCACTTCACCTGCACACCAAGTTCCCCAACAACAATAAGAAGGTTGATTGCCGAGTATGTCGAAGGCCAGTGTTTCTCATCCATCAAAAGAGTCTATGCACAGGCTTTCGCGCTTGCTGCTGTCACCTAATGATGCCAGCTTGCACGCCGAGTTCGCGCAGATCAGGCGCGAAGATTTCTGCGATCTGGTAGCGCTGGCAAATACGAATCACGTCATCGTGCGCGGGCTGGAAATCTTTCTGCGGATGATGCGCGATACGCAGGACGAGATGCGCGCGGACTGGGCCGCTGATGCGTTGGCGACGGAAAAAGCACGCATCCATACTGCGATTCCCAAGCTTCATGAGATTTGCGACGCTTTTGCGGAGCACGGTTATGACGTTACCGTGATCAAGTCGCTGGATCACTGGCCGGATCTTGGCAGCGATCTTGATCTGTATACAAATGCCAGTCCAGAACTCGTTCGTCGTATGATGCAGTCGCGCTTTCAAGCAACGGTCGCGTCGCGCAGCTGGGGAGATCGTCTCGCGTGTAAGTGGAACTTCATGATTCCTGGCCTGCCTGAAGCGGTCGAGATACATATGGGAAGGCTTGGTCAGACCGGCGAACAGCTGGTCATCGCCTCGCACATCGCGCAGCACTCACGCGTTGTGAAGGTCGATAACCTGAGTTTTCCCGTGTGTTCAGTTTCTGATCGCTTGATGATCTCTACTCTCCAGCGGATGTATCGGCACTTCTATTTTCGGCTGTGCGACATAGTCGATAGCTCAGGGCTTGTTGAGAGCGGTGCAATTCACTATGAGAATCTGCGCAGCCTCGCCTCTGCTGCCGGTATATGGGAGGGCGTAGCCACCTATCTCGTAATCGTCTCAGATTATGTGAAGAAATATCGTGGCACTGCTCTGGATCTTCCTGAAATGGTCAAGACTGCGGCACGTTTTGGAGGCGAACCGGTATATTACTCCCGTGATTTTCTACGCGTTCCTATCATGCCTCATTCCGTAGGCCTCTACGGTACACAACTTACCGGTCTGCTTCGTAAGTGGGAGCTGGAAAGCAGTGCTCGACTGGGCCTATTGCCGTGGCTTGCGACTGCAGCCGTAGTTGGACAAAAGATTACCGGAAGCGACAAAGGTATCTGGTAAACGCAACCCACTAAAAAGCCAGTGTGTGAGTAAAGCACAGGTATTCATGATAAAGGAGATGCCGGGTCTCAGCCTAGGCATAACTATATGAGCAATCTCGGATTAACGAGTGCCAATATGCAATTCAACGGCTCGCACGCCGGAGCCGTCGAGGTTCCTAACCTTGGGTTTGAAACTGAAACTTCTGTCTGGTCATCGTTGTTTTCCAATCTGCGGGACACGATGTCGATAACGAAGTTACCGCCTCTGGAGTTAACGTCTACGCCGATCGCGGTCGTTGATCCGATGGCGGCCAGGCGCAGTCCAGCTTCGAGCGCCGTCTCTTTCGTTCTTCATGCCGGCATTATTTCATTGATTGCATGGTTAGCGTTGCAAGCACATAACCACGTCATTGTGCAGCCGCCGGTAAAGGTAACGCACCTGGACATAGCGCCATATATTCCCGTGACTGTACCTGCCCTCAGAGCAATGGGAGGCGGTGGTGGGGGCGGCGTTCATTCGGTCGTTGAGGCCAGCAAAGGGCACCTGCCTCCCATGAAGAAGGTTCCAACGGACCCTCCGCAGCTGCTGGTAATCGATCATCCAAAGCTTGCGGCCGATCAGGCCGTGGCAATGCCTCAGGCGGTCAAGCTGCCGGACACCAATATGCCGAACATCGGGGTTACCCAATCAACCCAGATTGCGATGGCCTCTCAAGGAACAGGCACTGGATCGGGTTTCGGTCACGGGTCGGGCGGTGGCATTGGCGCTGGCGGTGGAAATGGAATTGGTGCCGGAAGCGGCGGGGGTTATGGTGGCGGAGTTATGAGTGTGGGCGGTGGAGTGGCCGCTCCACAGGTACTACATACCGTCGATCCTGAATTCACGGACGAGGCTCGGCGAGCAAGATATGAAGGCACTGTCGCGATTCGTCTCATTGTGGATGCGTCCGGCAATCCGCAGAATATCGAGATAGTTCGCCACCTTGGCATGGGACTGGATGAGAAAGCAATTGAAGCCGTGCGGCAGTATAAATTCAAGCCGGCGATGTATCAGGGACATCCGGTAGCAGTAAGAATGGTCCTCGATGTAGGCTTCCACTTGTACTGAGTCCTGAGTGAATGAAGCTATGGCACGGCTCCAGATATAACGACCTCCTGTTTGTCATCA
>JAATFH010000536.1 GCA_015655315.1 Terriglobales bacterium | reverse complement strand
CCGAGACGAGCATGGCTGCGAAATTCAAGTACGTCTCCGACGACGTCGACTTTGCGGTTACCTGCCGAAAGAGTGCCTCGGCTTTTGCTCTTTGTCCGGTCTGCGCGTAGGCGTGGGCCAGCAACCCTGCTGCGCGATGAAAATCGTAGTCGGGGTCTTTGCCTGCCACTCGTTCCAAGTCGGATAACGCGTCGACAGCATCGCCGAGCAGGAGAGCGCAAACTCCGCGCCGGTAAAAGGGGTCGAGCGTATCAGCGCGAGCAGCAATGGCCTTGTCGAACGCGGCCCGTGCTAGTTGGAGCCTGGCGTCGTCCATGTAAAGGTCGCCGAGTTCTTCGTAATTTCCAGACGATGGACTATCGCGAACCATCGTTTCAAGCTCGCTGATGCGCTTGCGACGCGGAAAAACCTTGAAGGATTGACGGAGCAGTCCCATGTCAGGGACGACCTCGACGAAAATGTATATGAGCGCGCCGAGCGGACCGAGAAAGAGGATGATGTAAATCCAATACATGTCCGGTCGCCGCCGGATGAAGTGGATGATCGCAAACCCCTGGAGCAGCAAGCCCCAGGGGAAGAAAAGATGGCTCAGAAGTCCCATGCAGTAGTGGTCCAGCGTCAGCTTAACATTCTGCTAAGTTCTTCTCGTGCGGAGCCAGTCGAGCAGGTGATACGCAAAATGGCGTAGCGGACGATCGCATTGCGGGGCTAACACGGGCTCGACTCCCGACAGACACCGGTATTCATCGGCGGACTGCTAAGGGCCTGTTGTTCCTAAATCTCTCGATTAACCACGAAGCGCAAGAGTCTGATCCAGCCAATTGAAGACGCGGAGATCACGTATGCCGGTGCCCTTCGGCTCGCAGTGAAGATCAGCCCCATCGGCTTCGGTAAACTCCACCAGCTTCTTCGGGCAGTTCACCATCTCATACAGTTGCCCGGACTGGCCGGGCCAGTAGGCTTCGTTGACAGGCGATGTAATCAGCAGCGGGCATTGGATCTTCTGCGCCACATCACGAAGGTTGTACTCCAGTACCGCGTTGTATGTATCAAAGTATGAAGCAAAGCCAAAAGGACGCATGCGGAAATTCAATGTCGCTCGGTTCGCAGGCGATAGCCCTTTCGCAAAAAACGAATCGAACTCGGTTTTGCGGCCTGCTTTCAACAGTTCCAGCAGAGGTTTTGGCAGCGGCCCTGTCCATGAGGTGGAAACATCGACAACGCCAGGATCGGCGATGGCCGCAGCAATCCTCTTCTCGAAGGCAACCGCGCGCGGAACCCAGTATCCTCCCTGGCTGATACCCTGAATTGCAATACGTTTCGGATCAACATCAGGACGGGACAGTGCAAAATCGACCACGGGTGTAATGACCTTTTCCCAGTCCGAGCGGAAATATAGCTTCTGCTTCCACAGCGCATAACCCTGTCCCGGTCCATCAAAGGTGAGGCAATCATAACCCCGGGCCGTGGCTCCGGCTCCGCCCCACAACCACATGTCCAGCAAGGATCCGTCGCTTCCGTTAATGAGGATCAGCAACGGACGCCGCCGTGCCTTGCTTCTGCCCCGGATATAGAAACCGTGCAGAGTGGTTCCTTCATAAGGAATGCCTACCGGCTCGATCGGCGGATCGAACAACGGCAGAGACTTCAACCAACAGTCGTATAAGGCCTCCCAGGTGAGAGGAAAGCGCGACGGGTCGGATGATCCGTCCACAAAGTAGGTTGCGCTGTCGTAAAAATTCTGTGCCCAAAGGTACGCCTGCCTCGCGCTCTCGCGATGCCCCCCAGCTAATGACTCCTCGGCCTGCGCGCTCGCCTCATCGCCCGCCTGCCTGAAAGCGACAAATGCGCTCTCGAAATCACCGTCTTTCACCTGCCGCGTAAGATAAAGCACCTTCCCGGGGTTTGCTCCGGAATGGTATGCGCGGCCGAGACTGGTAAGAAAAATAGTCTCGAAGGTCTGGTCCTCAAAGAAATAATGAGAATGTCCCTTCTGTTCACCGGGCGCCTCTGGCTCTTCAGCGGATGCCGGAACCGGTGAACATAAGCGACCAAGCGCAGCTATGCCCAGAGAGAGGTGAAAATTTCGTCGCGAGATATGCATGTTGTTTGCTCGACGCCACGGTACCACAAGCCAAAGCAAAGACACGCCAAAATGCACGGCTTACGTCCTGCCGACGGACGGTGAGCCCTTCAGAGCGATCTATTTCTTTGACAAGCGCCCCCTAAAACCGGCTTCTCGGAAGTCGACTCCGAAGCTCCCGAAAAGTCAGGTTTTCGTAACCTCGAGCCGGATCCATTGACCCCACCCCGGGTTGCTGCTTCCCTTGACCCAACCCTAAAATTCCCATACACTTATACTTTGCGGGGGATGTGGCTTGTGCGTCTCTTCTGCCTGCATCCCATTCCAGAAGGAAAGTTAAGGAATTACCATGGCAAACCATGTTTCATCGTTGAAGCGCGCCCGTCAGACCGAGAAGAAGACTGCGGTGAACCGCGCCAACAAGAGCCGCATTCGCGGCAGCCTGCGCCTCCTGCGTGATGCCATCGCCAAGGGCGATGTTACCGCCGTCAACGAACAGTTCAAGCAGACCGTCTCCGCGCTCGACAAGAGCGTGCAGAAGGGCATCCTTCACGACAACACCGCCTCCCGCTACAAGAGCCGCCTTGCCGCTCGCGTCAAGGCAGTGTCCGTCAAGAAGTCTGCATAAGCCCTCACCCCAGAACTGCGAAAGGCCGGAGTCATCCTCCGGCCTTTGCTGCGTATAAAGACTTTTCCTGAACCCCGCGTCCCTGGCAATGGAATTCCTGCCTTCACGGAAAGATGGTCCCTGTGACGCCCTGGTTGCGCCTGCGCTGCTCAGGACGCTGACTTGGGCGGCCACGCGATCTGGCCCTTGCCCCGATAGGCCAGGTTGGCGATCTGCCCGGCGCGCGCCGCGGCGACTCCAGCCTCGACGGGAGCGTTCGGCTCTTTGCGCGTCTGCATGCAGTGGAAGAAATTCTGCATGTGGGTAATGGTTCCGTCGCGAAAGCTCTCTTCCTTGATCACCGAATTTTGCTCATTCGGCACCCCTTCGCGGTACATGCTGAATCCGCCGCGGTTGACCTTCAGCGTCGCCTCGGTACCGCGAAATTCGAGACCGCCGTCATCGATGGACGAACTCATCATGCCCTCGTAGACGACATCGAAGCCGGGGTAGCGGAGCGCGGCCTGCACGGTGTCGGGGCAATCCCACGACTCGAAGACATATTTGTCGGCCAGCATCTGCGCGTCGCGCGGCTGATCGACCTTCATCGCCCAGTGCACGACGTCGATCCAGTGCGTGAACAGATCGGTCATGGCGCCGCCGCCGAAATTCCAGAACCAGCGCCAGAGATAGAATTTTTCTTCGCTGAAGGGCTGGTCGGGAGCGGACCCGAGCCAGAGCTTCCAATCGAGAGCCTGCGTGTCGATGGGCTTGGGCGGCTTGCTGCGCTGATAATTCTGCCACCAGTAGGTTCTTACCTGGACGACCCGGCCCAGACTGCCGCCCTGAATCAGATCGACGGCATCGCGAAAGTGTGCCCAGCTGCGCTGCTGCATCCCGCATTGCAGAATCTGCTTGCTGGAGCGAATGGCGCGCGTGAGCACGGCTCCCTCTTCGATCGAGTGGGTGACGGGCTTCTCCAGATAGACGTCTTTGCCAGCGGCCAGGGCATCGGCGGCCATGCGCACGTGCCAGTGATCGGGAGAAGCGATGATGACGGCGTCGAGCTCCTTATCCAGCACTTCGTGATAATCGATGTGGGTGGTGGGGGTTCCGCCGAAGCGCGCCCTTACCGCATCGCGGTGCGGTCCGTAGACGTCGCTCACGGCCACGATCTGGCAGGGTCCAACCTCGTAGGCTGCGTCGATCAGGGCCTGCATGCGGCCACCGGCTCCTATGATTCCGATGCGAAGGGTGTCGTTGGCTCCAAGCACTCTGGTGGAAGCGAGGGCGGTCATTCCGCTGGCGATGATAAAGCTGCGGCGATTGGGCTTATAGGTCATGGCGCTCCTGTGGGCTATTTCGTTCCGCCGATCATTATCCATGAAGACTGCCGTTCAGGAGCAAAAGAAGAGCTTCATGCCGGGTTTCCGTCGAGAATTACGCTGATTTTGATTTCGCCGGTGAAGGGACTGGCCGATAATCAACCTCTGTTACGGAGGGCAATCGAATGGGTTCTGTAAAACTGAAACTGGGGCAGCGGGAGTTTGATTCCGGCGGCGGATTCACGGTTACCTTCGCCCCCATCTCGGTAAAGGTGCAGAACCTGGCCTTCGCCAAAGACGTTGCCGTTCACTACACGCCGGATAATGCGATCTGGAAGGACACTCCGCTCGCGTTTGTCGCCCCGTCCTTTGGCAATTACGACCTCTTCAGCGGCACGGTGGGCGAGCAGGTGGAGCGCTTCGTCATTCGCTATTCGGTGAATGGGCAGACGTTTTATGACAACAATGGCGGCTGGAACTACAGCTTCGAATCGAACCTCGCGACCGTGGGCGGAAACGTGGCGTTGTACAAGGCCACGGCGCGGCAGGGGTCGGAAGCCGGCGGCGGATTTGTCTTCACCACCTCGTGGCTGGAGGGAGAGATCCTGGTCAACAATCTTCATCTTTCGAAGCAGGTGGGTGTCGCCATCACCGTGGACGGCGGAGCTACATGGGATACGGTGCAGGGGACGTTCGCGGAATCGACGACCTCGGATGGAAAATTTGTCGGCCCTGCCGAAGTCTGGAAGTTCAAAACGCCGGAGTTCAACCTGAATCCGGCGTCGAATGCGTTCTTTTTCGCGGTTTTTTACCGCGATCTGGAGACCTCAAGCGAGTACTGGGATAACAATTTCGGCCAGAACTATCAGGTCAGCAAAACCGACGGTTCTGTTCTGGGCTGAAACACGCAGCGTCTCCCATCAAAACGATGAAACGGAAAGTCCTGACTACGACTCGGTCCTGACCACATCGAATCCTCGCGGCCCTGTGCGTTCTTTACCCCTCCACTTTCGCCTGGTGCAACGTATTGGCTCCTGGCTGCACAATTTTATGGCTGCAAAATTTTAGTGCAAGTCGCAGCCGTAAGCAGTACAAAGTCAAATGCACCAAATGAGGAGGGTTTCACATGGCTTTTCATTCAGTTCTTAGTGATATCGGAAATGCATTTAAGAAGGTTTTCGCTGTCGGCGTCACAGTCGCGACGGCGGCAGAACCTTTTGTCGATACGCTCTTTCCCGGCGTAGGTCCGCTCTTCAACGCAGTCGTTTCAGAAGTCGCCAAGGCAGAAGCTGAAGCTGTGGCAGCGGGCGCGCAGAACGGAACGGGCACGCAAAAGCTGGCGGCCGTCACCGCAGCTGTCGAGGGCGCTTTCAATACCTATGCACAAAAGAATGGTCTGGCGACTCCTGACGCCAAAACAATCGAAAATGCAGTGAATGGAGTCGTCGCATTCCTGAACGCTCTACCAGCAGCTACTGCAGCGGCCAAGGCTTAATCCCGGGTTCCCTTTGAATTTCGTTTCGTCCCGTTATTGACGAATCCATCCCCTGCCCACGATGCAAACCTGGGTGCGCACCGCACCAGCTTCTATTGGCAATCTGGCGCCGTCAATGAAACAGGATATCTGCGTCTCATATCCAGGAACATGTCCTCATGAGATTTCAAAGACATTCTCGGCCTTAGCTGATTGTTCCTGCGCCCGTTCTGCCACCTGTCGCGCGATCGAGTAGAAGTCCTTTGCCTTGGGCGACTCTTCCCCCAGCAGCGCGATAGGTAGGCCGCGGTCGCCACCCAGCCTGATCTCGGGATCAAGCTCGACCGAACCGAGGAATGGAACATTGAACTGCTTCGCCGTGCGCTCTGCGCCGCCCTTGGAGAAGATATCGATCTCCTGATGGCAGTGCGGACAGGTGAAGTGGCTCATATTTTCGACAATGCCGAGCACCTCGACATTGACCTGGTGAAACATCTCCAGTGCCTTGCGGGCATCCTGCAGCGAAACATCGGAGGGTGTCGAAACCACGACGGCTCCGGTGAGCGGCACGGTCTG
>JAATFH010000190.1 GCA_015655315.1 Terriglobales bacterium | reverse complement strand
TCGAGGCCGCGACTCACTGTACGATCAATGGTCTCAACGCGAACATCGTCTTCCACTCTATCGAGCTTCGGATCGGCGCAACCACGGTCCGGGCTCAGGGCACTATCATGGGCTCGCCGAAAATCACCAACCTCGATATAACCGTCAACAATGGTCGTGCACAAGACATTCTGCATCCTTTTCTTCATGATGGGGCTCCTGTCACAGGTTCCGTGTGGCTTCGCGGCCACGCGTATCTAGCGCCCGCGGAAGAGGGACGAAAATTCCTTCAGCGTCTGCGCATGGACGCGAACTTTGACATACCTGCTGAACGCCTCACGAACCAGCCAACCGAGCAGAAGCTCTCGGCTTTCAGCCAGCGCGCCCAGAATCTCAAAATTCCCAAAGATGAGGTGAAGGTACTCTCGTCTCTCAAGGGACGGGCTGAAATACGGAGCGGCATCGTTTCGACCGAGAACCTGACTTTCCAGATTCCTGGAGCCTGGGTCGAGCTAACCGGCACCCTCAATCTGCGCGGGGGTGATGTCCACATGCTCGGCGATCTGCATATGCAATCCGATATCTCCCATATCACGACGGGCTTCAAATCCATGCTGCTGAAACCACTCGCTCCCTTTTTCCGAAAAGATCATGCGGGAGCAGTCATCCCGATCGCTATCACCGGATCACCCCACCATTACAAGGTTTCCCAAAATCTTTCGCATCAAAAATAACTGTCTAACATAAGCCCTCGCACGCCGCGAGCCTATGGTGGCCGGTTGGCAACAATTAAAATGCCCCAATACACACGCAGAGTGAGTGCACTCTCGTCGATCACCAGAGCGCCGAGCTGAAGAGGATCGTCCGGTCGCGGCCCGAAGGCGCACCTACCTAGGTCGGTGCACGGCTCTCACCTTTCCGCTCTTCGCTCCTCCGCAGAAGAACTGATCGCCGCTGTTCGACTCGAGTCCGGAAATGTGGACTTCGCCGGGCATATCAATTTTCTCAAGAACCTCGCCGGTTCCAGGATCAATCCTGCGAAGATCGCTCTCGCCGCTTTCCAAGGTTGCGTGCCAGAGCTCGCCTTCTACCCAGGTGACGCCTGTGACGAAGCGATTGGACTCAACGGTGCGAAGAATCGCCCCCGTGTCGGGATCGATTTGATGGATCTTGCGTCCCTGGTAATGACCCACCCAGAGTGATCCTTCGGCCCAGGCAAGCCCAGAGTCGCCGCCGCTCGCAGGCGCCGGAATTGAACTAAGCACACGGCCACTCGTTGGATCGATTTTCTGAATGCGATCTTCTGCGATCTGAAAGAGGTACTTGCCGTCAAAAGCGGTTCCTGCATGGGCGGCAACATCAATTGTGCGCACGACGGTTCCGCTGGCCGGATCGAAAGCGGTCAGCTTGTCTCCGGAAGCGAACCAGACCTGATGACCGTCATACGTGACTCCGTGTACATGCTCTGCGCCTGGGAAAGGGCCGTACTCACGGACGATTTCGGCGATGGATCGTTTCATACGTCCAATGTTAATCAACGGGGAGGGGAGCCGGGAGTAACAAAGTCGTCGCGAATCCCGGCACGGGTCGCGTTACCCAACGGCGAGTTCGGGCGCGACCGAAGGGCTGCACCTTTCCTGCTGCCGCGAGCGAGTCAAGGGCTCTCTGCACGGAACGCTGGCTTCTTCCAAGCGCAATCGCCAGGGCCGAACTTGACCAAGATTCACCATCGGCGAGAAAAGCGAGTACGGCAGCGTTCTTATCTTCGACCGGCTGCGCCAGCACAACAACTTCACCTGCGCGGCGCGGCATAAGCATAAACCCTCGCTTCGTCGCACGGACATCGGCCAGCGGCCGCAGCAACTTGCGGAGCCTTCCGAGTTCGACCCGCAGCCGCATGCGATGCGATTCATCGACGAATCGCGCCCCGAATCCGCGGGCAAGAAGCACGTCCCTGGGAACGTCCGCCAGCCACTCCTCGCCCAGCGCGCGTGCGAGCGCGAACAATACAGGACGCGTTACGAGCGAAACCACCGTGCGTGCATCACGCACGACGTTGCGGCACGCGTCCACGACCAGCGCTTTTGACTCCAACAATGCCTCAACCTCTTCGAGCAGTAGCTGTCGCACCGCGCCACCTACGATGAGGCGCGCAGCCGGCGTTTTCAGAATGTCGGATGCGCTCTCTACCTCCGCCAGCAAGGCAGGGATATTAGCTTGCCGAGCGGCACGCCGGGCTCGAACGAGCGCGGCGTGCGCCGCTTTCGTTCGCAGACGCCGGATCGCGATTCCGGCAACCACGAGGTCGTAGCCGGTTTTCAGTGCGGGCGGCAAGTGCGTCAAGTCAAAATCGGCGAGCATACGCTCTGCGTCATCGAGGCGTCCGATCAGGAGAGACCGGCGGACTTCGAGATACCGCGCCTGCGCGGCATTCAACTGGTCGCCGTGTTGCTCAAGCGTCGCCCGCGCCGTATCGAGCGCCTTCGCAGGCCATCCCAGGTCACGCGAGGCAAGAGGGATCTCAGCTTCGGCAACGACACACCTCGCTCGTGCCACGGATTCTTTTGAAGTGAACGCGCGCGCCGCTCTTCGCAGGAGCTCCCTTGCTCGTGTGAACTCGGCGAGCTGCGCCATTGCGATACCTCGAAGTGCGAGTGCGGGCGCATCGTCGCGCAAGGCGACTCGCTTCAAAGCACCGAGAGGATCACCCGAGGCGAGGGCGCGAGCTGCGGCAGTGATCAGCGAATCCATTGGAATCCCGCCACACTTGTCACTCCTTGTCCGTTCGATGCCTGCATCAGTATTTGTACATGACCACCATGTATCCGGTCACATCGAGAACGTAACGACAAGCCAAATCTGAGACGGAGAAAAGACGATGACGACACAGCTGACCACAATCAAGGAGAGAGACAAAGAGCGGGCGAAAGAGCATCTCGCGATGAATACACCCCCGATCGTTTCGCAGCAGGAGTGGCAGGCGGCACAGCAGCAGCTCTTGGTGAAGGAGAAGGCCTTTACCCGCTCTCGTGACGCGCTGGCGGCTGAGCGCAGACGGGCGCCCTGGATGGCGGTGGAGAAGAAATATGAGTTTGATGGACCCAGGGGCAAGGTCAGCCTGCTCGACTTATTCGAGGGTCGCAGGCAGTTGATCGTTTATCGCGCCTTCTTCGAGCCTGGGGTGGTCGGCTGGCCCGAGCACGCATGCCGCGGCTGCTCGCTTGGCGCCGACCAGGTCGGCAACCTCGCCCATCTGAATGCCCGCGACACCACGCTGGCGTATGCTTCGCGCGCGCCACAGGCGGACATCGAGCGGCTGAAGGCACGCATGGATTGGAAGATGCCGTGGTACATGATCACAGACGGCTTTGACATCGACTTCGGAGTCGATCAATGGCACGGACACAATGCATTCATCCGAGACGGTGACAAAGTGTTCCGCACTTACTTCATTAACAACCGCGGCGACGAAGCCATGGGCACGGTGTGGAGCTACCTTGACATGACCGCACTCGGACGTCAGGAGATCTGGGAAGACTCCCCAGAGGGTTACCCCCAGACCCCGACGTACAAGTGGTGGAACTGGCACGACAACTACGACGCCGAGACATCGCCTAACCAGAAGTGGGTCCAGGTGTCAGACGCTGGAGAAGCCGCCTTTAGAAAGCGCGACGCAGAGAAGATTGCGACTTAAAGAAAGGCGGTCACTTCGCCGCATTGGAGCAGGCGCGGCTCTTCTTTTCATAAGGAGCTGCGCGAGTACTTGAGCTGATGCGCGGAACAAAACCCCGGTAGTTATCTCCATGGCTTGACAGGTCATTTCGACAGCATCGTATCCTAGGCATTATTTTTTGGTTGGCTGCTGCCTGATTAGCATTTTGATTGGGTCCGTCCCGCAGTTCCGACCATGGTGAAATGGGTCTTGCTCACGGCGGCTTACGCCAGAAAAATTTCAATTTCTACGAGGAAGCCCTTCGCGTCCCGCTGATCTACTCGAACCCAAAGCTATTTCCGACGGCCCGCACATCGGATGCTCTGGTTTCGCATGTCGATTTCCTTCCCCGCCCTGGCAAGCCTTTACGACTATAAAAATACATCAACAGGAAAAACGCTTCCCCTGGCCTGCCAAAGGCGTGGACTACTCCGCGATCATCCACGACAGCACGGCCAATTCCGTTCAGTCGTACATCGCGTTTACGTACGACGACTACCAATCCGGACAGGCTAGCAATATCTTTCCGCAGCCGCCCAACCATGTTGTCGGCACCCTGCAATCGAGGTGGAAACTGGCAGAATATTATGACCCAACGGGCAAAGTACCCAGTCAGTTTGAGATGTATGACCTGGTGACGGATCCTCTGGAAACCAGCAATCTCGCCAATAACTTGACCGATCCCGCGACGGCCAGCCAGTTCTCGAGTCTGCGAACTCAGCTGAATCAGATTAAGAGCACCCGGCTCCAGCCTTTGGCCGGCGGATACTATCTGACTAGCTTCGCCTGATATTGGCCGAGATGCCTAGCGCGCCGCGAGCGTGCCTCCACCGTGCTACATCCAGACCGCCATCCGCGAAGCCGAGCCTGGCGCCAAGTGATAGCCTGAGCGACGCTCCGAGCGATGGCCGTTTGGGCGCGAACAGGTGACAGAGCAACAGCTCGTTTATCGCGGCGGGGCTTATGGTTGTTGGCAGTTGTTTGCCAGGTTCTGCTGGATGATTTTAAGGTCCTGGTTGTCCGTGACGCCATCAAGGTTAAGGTCGTACCAGCTGGATGTTCCCACGCTGAGGGTGGCCATCAGCTGCCAATCCTGAATGTCCAGCTGGTTAACCAACTTATCTTTATTGCCATCGCCAGGGCATGCCGGTTCAGAGGCGAGAGTCGCCTGCTGTACCGCCAGAAGCTGGTTGAAATTAGTGAGGGCATCTCCGCTTAGCCCGTCGGGGCAGCCGGTTGAAGCGCACAGGCTGTCCCCCGATTTGTCAATCTGCGGATTCTGCAGGTCCTCGTTGATCGGATAAAACTCGGTTACCGGCTCATCCTGTCCGTTGGTCGAACAGTCTGGCACCTGCAATTGCACCAGCTTGTAGAGTTCGTTCCGAGTCGCGGTCTGGAAGTTGGGCAGGATCTGGATCCCGTCAGGATATTGGGAGAGATGCGCACTGCTAATGGCACAGCAGGAGGAGAACTGTTGCGCCGCGCCGCTTCCATACCAAGTGCCGCCCTCATCGTTGCAGAGCGCGGCCCCGGTAAACAGCTGTGCACAGGTTGGCGGGTTGGTGAGCTGGATCACGCATGGTCCCGGAGTTACGGGATGGATATTGTTTCCTGTCTGAGTGAAATTGCTTTGGCGAAGGCTGGTCTGATTGGGGTTGGTCAAATACGGCAACATGGAAACAGAATCGAGCACGTGGGACGGCGGGACGATTTGATGCACATCCAGGCCGGCGATCTCACCAAACAGCTGAAACAGGTCGGCGGCATTCACCATCGCGGTTACGTTGCGGCCGGGGGCCACGACCTGGGGCCCGGCAATGATGAGCGGCACCCACACACCCGTCTGGTAGACATAGCCTTTCGCGCGGTTGGGATCGAATGGCGCTTTCACCCCGGGAGCGAAAGTTCCATTGTCGCCAATGACGATGACCGTGGTATTCGTATTCTCCGGCTGGTAGTTCAGGCTGCCATCGCCATTGAAGGTGGCGAGGCCGATCTGCACCAGTAGATTTCCTATCTCCGTGTTCAGCGCCTCGAGCATCTGATTGCTCAGGATGCGGGTGGCTGCTTCATTCTTCGTATCGTTTCCAGTGCACTGCAGACCGCTGGTATCGGTCTCGGTCGTAGGCAGGAGCGACGACGGAGGCTGTTGGTAGGGGGTGTGAATAGTGGCGTAGCTTACCGTCGCCATCCACGGTTTTTGAAGATTGTTCTGCGTGTTGATCCAGGT
>JAATFH010000132.1 GCA_015655315.1 Terriglobales bacterium | reverse complement strand
TCTCTATGGCGTCGTGGACAACCAGGGTGACAAAGATGCCGCCGGTATTCGCGCTAATTCTGTTCCCGGCGTCTTCCATGTGACCAACAATCTTGTGGTCGCAGGGCAACAGGACAAGAGATAAACGCTAACCTCACCGTGAACGGCCTCGCATTCATTGCGGGGCCGTTTTATTTTGCGCGCTGCCATCCTGACTTACACTGTAAGCAGGAGATTCGCTCAATCAAAATGGCTTTGCTGCGCAGCATCGGCACTACATTGGAAATGATTAAGTGGGAGCACTCGATCTTTGCGCTTCCATTTGCGCTAACGGGAGCGATGCTGGCCGCTCATGGGTGGCCGCGGTCGATGCAGCTGGTGTGGATCGTCGTTTGCATGGTGACGGCACGCTCGGCAGCGATGGCCTTTAACCGCTGGGCTGACGCCGATCTCGATGCGGAGAATCCGCGCACCTCGATCCGGGCCATTCCGGCCGGGCTGCTTTCCCGCGGTTTCGTCGGAGCCTTTACGGTGTGCATGTCCGCGCTGTTTGTGCTGGCTGCGGCGCAGTTGAACCACCTTACCCTGCTGCTCTCGCCTGTTGCTCTCGCGGTTCTGTTGCTTTATTCCTACACCAAGCGGTTTACGCGCTGGTCGCATATCTTTCTGGGGCTGGCCCTTGGAATCGCGCCGGCTGCTGCCTGGATCGCCATTCGCAATACTCTCGACCCGAGGATTTTAGTGCTCACGGTTGCTGTGCTCTTCTGGGTTGCGGGCTTTGACGTTCTTTACGCCTGCCAGGATGCGGAGCACGATCGCAAGCATGGTCTCAACAGCATCCCGGCTGCGATCGGCATTGCGGGGGCTTTCTGGGTGGCGCGCATCATGCACGCCGTCATGCTTGGGCTGCTCCTGTGGCTCGTGCATCTGTTTGTTCTGGGCCCTGTGGGAGTTGCGGGTATCGCCGTGGTTGCCGCACTGCTGTTGTATGAGCATCTGATCGTATCGCCCAAAGACCTGCGGCGGCTGAATGCGGCGTTCTTTACGATGAACGGCGTCATTTCTGTCGTCTTCCTCGTTTTTGTTGCCGTCGCCCTGCTTTTCCATCGCTAGCAAAAGAAAAGCCCCGCCTGCGCGGGGCTTGTTGATGGGCTTTGGGAAGACTATGCCGGTTTGCGATGCTGATCGATTTTTTCGTTCACGTGATCTTTCATATCCTGCACCTTATTGGAAATACGCTCGCGGTTGTCATTGGCATGCCGTTCCGCTTCACGTTTGCTCGCATCGGCGTTGTCCTGAGCAACATCTTTCGCATTGCCCCATGTCTCCTTCGCCGCGCCCTTTATCTGGTCCGCCAGGCCTTCGTTGGCAAGACGTTGATTGCCTACTGTCTCTCCGACTTTTTCCTTCACCTTGCCGGTTACCTGATCGAGCTTGCCGCTTACCTGGTCTTTATTCATGGTAATAACTCCTCGTGTTCTGGATCGCGAACCAACAGCAACGGTGCGAGATCCGTTTAAGTGCTGCTTACTGCGTTGACGTTAAACAAACGGGCGTCGGCCGCTGATCAACTGGATCAACAGCACGACCAGCGCCACCACAAGCAGGATGTGGATGTACCACCCGATCGCATGAAAACTCACCAGACCCACCAGCCACAAAACCAACAGGATTACGAAAATTGTCCAAAGCATTGGAAGCTTCTCCTTTGTTCTCGCATGCGGCCCGAAACGGCCTACGGTGTGTTATGGTGCGCTTGATGCCCATTTGGGTTGCCGTGAAACCAAAAACCTTTGAAGGGATGTATGCAGAATGCAAGTAGCGATTCAAGGCGAGCCAGGCTCTTTCAGCCATGAGGCGGCAGGAAAAATCTTCCCCGAAGCAACCATTTTGCCGTGCACTCTCTCGCCTGATGTTTTCCGCGCGCTGACCCATAAAGAAGTGGATGCGGCTGTCATCCCGATTGAAAACAGCCTTGCCGGTTCTGTCGTCGAACACTTTGACCTCCTGCTCGATCACGATGTTGCCATAGAGAGCGAAAGCCTCCTCCGCATCCGCCACAATCTGATTGCTGTACCGGGTTCCAGCCTCGAACGCATCCAGCGCGTCTACTCGCACCCGGTGGCGCTCGCCCAGTGCCGCAAGTTTCTCGAGCGGCATCCGGCGATCGAGGCGATTCCTTTTTACGACACCGCTGGAAGCGTCAAGCAGCTTATGGAGCTGCGCGACCGGAATGCGGCGGCCATCGCCAGCACGCGCGCGGCGGTGTACTATGGCGGCGAGGTTCTGACGGCAGGTATTGAGGACAATGCGGAGAATTACACCCGGTTCTTCCTGATCCGGAGGCGCGAAGACGTTCCCGTCAATACAAAGGCGGATAAAGTGAGCCTGGCTTTCACAGTGGAGAATCGGCCCGGAACGCTGGTGGCAGCGCTTGATGTGTTTGCCAATCAGGGAACGAATCTGTCCAAGATCGAATCGCGCCCGGTGCAGGGAAAGCCCTGGCAATACGTCTTCTATGTGGACTACCAGTTGTCCACCCAGGTGCGGGCCGATGTTGCGCTCGAATTGCTGCGGCAGCACTGTTCGATGGTAAAGGAACTAGGACGCTATCGTGCCGCGCAGCGCCCGGAGTAGAGTTCAACTCACACGAGTCCGCGCCGATGAAAGCCTGGTGGGAACAAGTGCATGCCTCACCACCGTATTGGCATCCAAGAGGATAATCAGCGAAATATTCTGCCGGACGGCGCATATTCGCACTAACTCATTCTTTTTCAATGATTTTCAATCGTAAATGGGGATTTGCGACTTTTTCCAGGTGCAAGTAATCAAATACTCACAAATTAATTGTGTTCAGATCATATAATCTGATAAGAAGGCACTCATGGCTAGCGACTTTTTAAGTATCATTCATCCGAGCGATCCCAAAGAGCGCGAAAATCGCCCAGAAGGCAGAGTGTTGCCTGTTCTGCCCGTCCGCGATACCGTTCTCTTCCCGCATGCGGTTCTTCCGCTTACGGTCGGACGCGAAAGCTCCATCCAACTCATTCAGTCGCTTGGTGAGGAAAAGACCATCGTCGTCGTCGCGCAGCGCGACGCGCACCTTGATACTCCCCAACCCGGCGACCTGCATGCCTACGGCACACTTGCGACCGTGCACAAGGTTGTGAAGATGCCTAACCAGAGCCTCTTCGTTTTCACGGAAGGCACAGAGCGCGTCAAGCTGGGCGAGTTCACGCAGACTGAGCCCTTCATGGTGGCCTCTGTCGATCCGGTTGCCGAGACCGGTCCGCAGAAGGGTCCGGAACTCGAAGCTCTGCAGCGGAACATTCTCTCGCAGTTTCAGCAGATCGTATCTGCATCTCCAACGCTCTCCGACGAGCTTTCCACCATCGCCGCGCAGATGGACGATCCGGCACGGCTGAGTGACTTTGTTGCTTCGTCGCTGCCTTTTCTTGCCACCGTTGACCGGCAGGAGTTGCTTGAAACGCCGGACGTCACGGCGCGCCTGGAGCGGTTGAACAAGCACCTGGTGAAGGAAATCGAAGTCCAGCAGCTTCGCAACAAAATTCAATCCGAAGTGCAGGACCAGGTTCAGCAGTCGCAGCGCGACTACTACCTGCGCGAGCAGTTGAAGGCGATCCAGAAGGAACTCGGCGAACAGGACGAGGGCCAGAAGGATATCGAAGAACTGCGCCAGAAGATCGAAGACGCTGGCATGCCGGAAGAGACCAAGAAGGAGGCTCTGAAAGAGTTGAGCCGCCTGTCGCGCATGTCTCCCATGGCCGCCGACTATTCGCTGACGCGCAATTACATCGAGTGGCTGGCTGTGTTGCCGTGGGCCAAGTCTTCCGGTGAAGAGGTCGATATCGCCAAGGCGAAGGAGATCCTCGACGAGGACCACTACGACCTCAAGAAGGTCAAGGAGCGCATTCTCGACTACCTTGCTGTCCGCCGCTTGAAGCCGGACATGAAGGGGCCGATCCTCTGCTTTGTCGGACCTCCAGGCGTGGGTAAAACCTCGCTGGGCCGCAGCGTGGCGCGTGCCCTGGGACGGAAGTTCCAGCGCATCTCGCTCGGCGGCATGCACGACGAGGCCGAGCTTCGCGGACATCGCCGGACTTACATCGGTGCATTGCCGGGGCAGATTATTCAGAGCCTGCGCCGTGCGGGCACGAACGATCCGGTCTTCATGCTCGATGAGATCGACAAGCTGGGCCGCGACTTCCGTGGCGATCCGGCATCGGCGTTGCTCGAAGTTCTTGATCCGGAGCAGAACAACACGTTCCGCGACAACT
>JAATFH010000200.1 GCA_015655315.1 Terriglobales bacterium | reverse complement strand
TCAAGCGGGGCGACGGCGAGGCGGTGAGCCAGCAACAAGTATTTCACCCAGGCGGCTAAAGCTCTGTGTCCTCTATCGATGCATTGTTCATCCGCGATGAGACTTGAGTGCGGTATCAATGGCTGCGACCAAAGAGCCGTAATCGAAAGATCCGTTGTTACGCTTTCCATTAATAAAGAAGGTAGGCGTGCCGTTTACTCCGCTTCGAACTCCGCCGGCAAAGTCAGCGCGGACGCGCGCTTTGAATTCTCCCTCTTCCAGCGACGTGCGCAGATCCTCAATCGGTAGCTGGAGACGTTCCGCCAGCGCTTCGTATAATTCATCTCCCAAACGATCCTGATTCTCGAAGAGCAGGTCATGCATGGGCCAGAATTCTGCGCGGGAACTGGCAAACTCGGCCACTTCCGCTGCCGCCTCCGCGTCGGGATGGATCTGGGAGAGCGGGAAGTTCCGGAAAACGAAACGAATGCGTTTGCCGAAGTGCCGCTGAATGCGCTTGACGATCGGATATGCCTCGCCGCAAGAGGGGCATTCGTAGTCGCCGTACTCAACCAGCGTGCATTCCGCGTCCGGATCTCCCTGAATGTGATCCTCTGGGCCAACAGCTATAGTCAATGTGCTCACGAACTCCTCCTACTTGGGTAATGCTTCCAGGGCATCGAGAATCCCTTCGGCTCCGGGATTTACCGCGATCGGCGAACAGTAGCTCCATGCGATCTTCCCATCCTTGTCGATGACAAACAAGGCTCGCTCCGATATTCCATCTTTGCTCCGGTAGGCGCCATAGGATTGTGCGATAGCGCCTTTCGGTTCAAAATCCGCAGCAAGAGGGAAGTGAAGGTTCCGGTCCTTTGCAAAGGCTTCGTGGCACCAAACGCCGTCGACCGAGATGCCGATCAACTCCGCATTGTGCTTCTGAAACTCAGGAAGAATTTCGTTGTAGAGCGCCATCTGGTCGCCGC
This sequence comes from Terriglobales bacterium, assembly GCA_015655315.1. Lineage (GTDB taxonomy): Bacteria > Acidobacteriota > Terriglobia > Terriglobales > Acidobacteriaceae > Alloacidobacterium. The sequence continues at coordinate 2,869 of JAATFH010000200.1, read as the reverse complement.
AGACCGGACTCCAGTCTGCGGGATAGAACGCCAGGATGACAGGCCGGCCACGAAGCTCGCTGAGAGAGAGCTTTTGGTCGGGTGTCACGAAAGCTGTGAAGTCTGGAGCCTGAGTTCCAGCAGTCAAGAGTTCAGCCATGATATTTCTCCCATCCCAGCTTAGCTGATTCCAAAACAGGTTTTCTCACTCGCATTGCTTTTACTCAGATGCATTTACACGCAGCACGCTGAATTTTGTGACGTTAACTGTTATCCACCAGGTATCGTCAGGCTTTTGGCGCAGCGCTGAATATTTCAACCAGACGGTCGGCGATCATCTTGTCCTCGCCTTGCTTGAGCTGCCAGACGGCGAATCCGAAGTTGTTCGGGTCGCCTTCGTGTGCATGATGACCGCCGTGATTGCTGCTGCCGACGGCGGGCGCGTTTGGATCCCGTCCGCGCATGCCGCCGACTCCGGCACCTGTGCTGCCGATTCCGACGGGCCGGGTCTCTGCCAGCTTTCGTATGACTTCCTCGCCGGTTATATTGAGCTTCGCCGGGTCGATCTGCCAGCTGTAATAAGGCGTCACGTTGCCCAGAGCTTCCGGATTGAACTTCCGAGGACGTGCCGTCACTCCGAACTTCTTAACCGCATCGGTAATGACTTCTGCGCGCTCGTCATACATCTTTATTGTCTCGTCATAGTTCTGGTTGACGAATATCTCGAGGGCTTTCAGAAGGCCGAATATGGTTTCTTTGCCGACCTTGCAGCAGCGGCCGATGCGGTCTTCCTGTGGGCTCATATTTAACAGGGACCAGCGGATGAGTTCCTCTTTGCCGATCAGGATGCCGGAGGCCTGCGGCCCGCAGATGTCCTTGCCTCCGCTGAAAGTGGTGAGATCGAAGCCGATTGCGGGATAGGTCCAGAGCCGCTCCACCGGAGGCACATCCGCAGATGCATCGTTGAAGGTGTAGAGGTTGTGTGCCCGGGCAATCTCGACGGTCTCGGGACCGCTGACCTGGCCTTTGTCGGAGAGAATATTGGTGAAGTGGATCGCGACCGTCTTCGGATTGATGGCGTTGATCATCTCCTCGCGCGTCTCCACCTCAACCAGCTTCGCTCCTGTCTGGCGGATCTGGTGATCGAAGGGATAGCGATGGCTCTTCTGGATGATGACTTCGTTCCTGGGAAAATCGCTCACGTCGGGAATGGCCCGGAGGCGCGGTTCGAGGTCTTCGGTCATCATGGCCGAGTAGCCAACTACGATCGCGGCTGCCGCGCCGCCTGTTACGAGGCCGGTATAGCCCGCGGGTGACTTACAGAGCTTCGCAATAAACTTGCCCGCCGCGATCTCCAGCTCATCGATCATGACGAAATGCTGGTTGCCCATGCGGATCAATTCCATGACTTCGGGCTTCATCACCGATCCGCCCATGACGGTGATGGTGCCATTGATATTGACCAGAGGCGTGACTCCAAGCTCGGCGTAGATGTCGCCGGTCGAACCGAGCCCGCTGGTGATCTGTACGATGGGATTGCCATCAATCGATGCTACGGATGGCTTGGACTTCTTTGAAAAAAATCCCTCCGCATTCAATCTCACAGGGGCGAACAGACTACCAGTGGCGGCACCAAGTGTGGATAGAAAAGAACGACGATTCCAACCGGGCTTCATATTCTTTGAGCAACTCCCTTTCAGTTATTTTCCCGAAACTATGTGAGCCCGTAAATCAGGCGTGGATTGACAAGCACGTTCCCCTCAATCTCCATCAGCGAATCACTTATTTGCCACTCCTTGCTGCGTTTCGAGGAATATTCAGGGACACCCATCGCGACGCATCGCCTACTCCGAACTACGGTGCTAATTGGAATCGTACAATTTCCAGAACGTATGATGTGAACCCCGCGAAAAGCAGCACTTCATTTCTCACACCATTGGCGAGAAATGTCATGAGCCTTCAGACTGAGAAGGATCTAGGTCAAATGACGACGTCCGATCAGAGAGCCCAGCGACCCGATATGTGCCGAAGTATGGGATGTTCCAGCTCGAGCATCCAGAGATTGCACGTGGTTCGTTCAAATCGTAGACGAGTGGATGTTGCATCACAGCGAATCGACCTTTTTGCAGAAAAAGTCTGCATTAATATCATTATCGATATTTTCTACCCCTATCTCTTAAGTATCCATGGCATAATTCAATGCATTCTGTGCGCAATCGGAAAAGAGGGCTGGTGTCGTCGAACGAAGCAATCGCTGCATCTTCTACTGAGAGATACGAGCCCGTAATGGACTCGCTCCAGGCCCACCCATCGCCGCAGAGCCCCGAGAGTACGCTCGGAAAGCGGCTCAACTCCATTGACGCTTTGCGCGGATTCGATATGTTCTGGCTCATGCAGGAAGAGACCGGACTGGTGCTCGCGCTGGCCGCTGCGCTGCATTTGCCATATCAGGGTCTGCTGGCCAAAGAACTGGATCATACCCCGTGGATAGGCTTTACCTTCTGGGACCTGATCGCGCCTCTCTTTTTATTTATTGTCGGACTGACTCTCCCGCTCGCATTGAAACGCCGCCGCGAACAGGGACAGTCGAACAAAATAATCCTCGGTCACATTCTCAAACGCACGCTTATCCTCATCGCGCTGGGGCTGGTCTTCAACGGAATTCTGCGGCTTAACTTTGCGGATTTCCGCTATACAGGCGTGCTGCAGCGCATTGCGCTTTCGTATGTATTTGCTGCAATCATCGTGCTGTTCTCGAAGCTGCGTGGACAGATTGCCTGGACTCTGGCGCTCTTGTTAGGTTACTGGGCCATCATGGCGCTGATTCCTGTGCCCGGATTCGGTCGGAATCTTCTCACTCAACAGGGCAATCTCGAAGCATACATCGACC
>JAATFH010000560.1 GCA_015655315.1 Terriglobales bacterium | reverse complement strand
CACAAACATCGCCTGCTTTCACAGTCCCACCGGCAGAAACGCAGCCGATCGCGCTCGTGAATCTCTCGCACAATTATGGCGAGCGGCAGGCGCTCGACCAGCTCAGCTTTGCTGTGCGTCCGGCGGAGATATTCGGCCTGCTCGGCCCCAACGGCAGCGGCAAGACGACGCTCTTCCGCATCCTCTCGACGCTGAGGGTGCCCACCGGCGGCATCGTCCACATCCAGGGGTTCGACGCAGCACGCGAGCCGAACAAGGTCCGCCAGCAGATCGGCATCGTCTTCCAGGCCCGCAGCCTCGACATGAAGCTCACCGTCGCAGAGAACCTGAAACACCAGGGCCACCTCTACGGCTTGACCGGAGCACGTCTCAAGCAGCGCATAGGCGAAGTGCTCGCGCGCGTCGGCCTGCTCGATCGCGCAAAAGATCCTGTCGAAACTCTGTCCGGAGGCATGCAGCGCCGCGTCGAACTGGCCAAGGGACTCATCCACTCTCCATCCGTCCTGCTGCTCGATGAGCCGTCCACCGGCCTCGATCCCGGCGCGCGCCGCGACCTGTGGCAGTACCTGCGCATGTTGCGCGACGAAGAGTCCGTAACGGTGCTCGTCACCACGCATCTGATGGAAGAAGCTGAACACTGCGACCGGTTGGCGATTCTGCATGAAGGAAAGCTCGTCGCGCTCGGCTCGCCCCTTGCATTGAAATCCGAGATCGGCGGCGATGTCGTGACCTTCGAAACCGCAAATCAGGCTGACGCGGAAATTCTCTCGCAGAGAATCGCCAACCGTTTCATCGTTTCGCCCTCCGTGCTGGGAAATGCTGTACGCCTCGAACGCGAACAAGGCCACAAGTTCGTAACCGATGTTGTCGAAGCATTTCCCGGGTTGGTCGAAGGCATCTCGGTGGCCAAGCCCAGCCTTGAAGACGTCTTCATCCAGCGCACCGGACACCGCTTCTGGACAGAAGCGCAAAACGCACCGGAGGAGCACGCATAATCATGGCAACGATTGCAGCAACCGCTCCTGCTCAGCACGTCCAACAGCCGCGCAAAGTCGGCATCTGGATCCCCGCTTATACCCTCTGGCTGCGCGAGATCGTCCGTTTCTATCGCCAGAAAGCCCGTGTTGTCGGCGTGATCGCCTCTCCCCTGCTCTTCTGGTTCGTCCTCGGCTCCGGCTTCGCGCACAGTTTCCGCAGCGGCGGCGCTGGTTCCGGTCACTACCTGGAATATTTTTTCCCCGGCGCTGTTGTCATGATCGTGCTCTTCACGGCAATTTTCAGCATGATGTCCCTGATTCAGGACCGCAACGAAGGCTTTCTGCTTTCGGTGCTCGCCGCTCCTGTCAGCCGCTCGTCGATCGTGCTGGGAAAAGTTCTCGGCGGCGCAACGCTCGCTGCGATTCAGGGAATCGTCTTCCTCGTCTTCACGCCTCTAATCGGCGTGCATCCTGACCTGTCTGCTATCGCCATCAGCATAGCCACCATCATCCTTATCAGCTTTGAGCTGACGGCTCTCGGCTTAGCCATCGCGTGGCCCATGGACTCGCCGCAGGCCTTCCACGCCATCGTCAACCTGATCCTGCTGCCGTTGTGGATGCTCTCCGGCGCGCTCTTTCCCGCCAGTGGAGCGTCCGGCTGGCTGCGCATCCTCATGCGCCTCAATCCCCTGACCTACGGAGTCGACGCGCTGCGCCTCGCACTCTTTCCCGCGCAGCACGCCGGACTTTCGCTGACCACAAATCTCACCGTGACCATCGGCTTCTGCGCGCTGACCTTCGCCGCATCGTGGGCCATCGTCAATCGCCGAACCAACAAGCCAGCAGCATAAGGAAAGATTACTGATGCAAGCAACGCAAACCACCAGCCGGGCCCCCATCGCAACCATCATCGGAATCAGCGTCATCGCCACGCTTTTTCTGCTCTGGCTGGTCTACGTTCATCCCCCGTCGCAGGAGTATGCTGCGCGTCTGCTCTTCCTGCCCGCGCTCAATGCCCTGTTCAACGCCATGAGCGCCGTGGCACTGGTGATCGGCTATTCCTACATCAGGAAGCGCAACATTGCCGCGCACCGGGCCTCGATGATCACCGCCTTTGTCTTCTCCTCGCTTTTTCTGGTCAGCTACATTACCAACCACGCGCTGCATGGAGAGATGGTCTTCCCCGGTCAGGGACCGATCCGCACGGCTTATCTTGCCCTGCTCATCAGCCATGTACTGCTCTCGGTTGTCGCGCTGCCCATGGTCCTGATCACATTTTTCTTTTCTCTGACCGGCCGCTTTCCGCAACATAAGAAGATTGCCCATACACTTACCCCATCTGGCTGTATGTTTCT
>JAATFH010000350.1 GCA_015655315.1 Terriglobales bacterium | reverse complement strand
GGCTACAAGTCCTACGACACGAATTTCAAGTCGACGGAAACGCTGCTGCGCAACCTGATCGATATTGCCAGCAAAGGTGGCAACTATCTTCTGAACATCGGCCCTGATTCAAAGGGCGTTGTTCCCGCGCCCGAAGTGGAGCGGCTTCATCAGGTGGGCCAGTGGCTGGCTGTAAACGGCGATGCCATCTATAGCACCCAGCCGACGCTCTTCGGTGCAGAGGCAGGCAGCTTCAGTCCCACGGAAAAGGACAAGAAGGGCAATCCCAAGTTCATCCCGGCATGGAACTGGCGCTCAACCACGACAGCCGACAAGATTTACATCGAGATATTCAACTGGCCAGGCAACGGTTCCTTCCATCTCGACAAGCTGCCGCGAAAGGTCACGGGCGCGTATCTGCTGGCTGACTCCAGCCATGCGCCTTTGCAGCTCCAACCCTCGGGCGACGGCCTCGATATAAAGCTTCCAGCCAAAGCTTTAGACCCGATCGCCACCGTCCTTGTCCTCGAAACCTCGAAATAGATCGCGGCCATGGGGTGCGGCTACTCCGCACCCCAGCCATCCCAAAATGACTTCCTCCTCCGTTCGTCCTGCGTGGCAAACCCCGAGTCGCCCTTTCAATATTCGTCCAACTTTTTATGAACTGGACAACCCGACGGGCTCGGGGAGTATCTTTCATGGCGGCTAATCAGTTTTCTGCAATGCGTAATGGGCGTTTGCGGTAAGGCATCGGGTCCCGGAAGCAGACAGAAACAAATCAGGCCACTGCAAACTACTCATCGCTCGCCGGCAGCCGCTTAGCTCATCCCTTCTGGAGGTTCTTATGCGGATATTGAGTTCCATTCCAAGGTTTTCCCTCAACAAAGTTCTTGCCTTGATCCTCACGCTCGCTGCCTTTTCTGGCGTGCGTGCGTACGCTGCCACGGACTGGAGCGCTATTCAGGGCGCAATGAATGCAGACGGAGTTATCCTCCCGCACAACGTGTTGCGATTTGAACTCGTGCGGCAAGATGTGAACGCAATCACGGTGAACGGTCAGGTTATCGATGCGAATGAGGGTGGAAGCGGGTTCGTCAGCTTCACTCCAATCAGAAACGGTATCTTCTTCGCCGACGGGTCCATTCCCGTGCTCGATTCTGAATCCCAGGCTGTTCAGGTGGCACTGCGCAGCGACCCACGCATCAAAATTACTGCGATTGCAAATCGTCTTTCCCAGGAAACCCCGAGCCTCCTCTGGATTCATTTCGAAGCGAGAGGGAACGGCGCAAGCCTTGCGACTGCCATTGCATCCGCACTGGCTCTTATCAAGAGCCCTCAGGAAGGGGTGCTGGTTGTCCCGGGAACGGAAAACATCATTTCCCTCAGCGACATTCCGCAACAGTTCCAGGACCTCTTCAAGAAGGGATCTCTGGAGCAGATTGGCAACGCCATCGTCTTTTATCTGCCTCGCCCCGACGAAAATTCAATTCATCTCGGATCGGAACGCGCTTCGGTGGGGCTGGGAGTCGGACACAGCTTCTATATTCTGATTCAGGGCAACGTCGATTCCGTAACCGTGACAATGGACGTGGATATGGCCCTAAGGAAGGATGAAGTGCAGCAGGTGCTCGATGTGCTGCGCGGCGGCGGTTTTACCGTATCCTCTTTATCCCACAACTTCGTCGATGACGACCCATCCCTCTACTATGTGCACGTTTTTGGCAGCGGCAATGGGTTTGATTTCGCCCAACCCCTCTTCACCGCGGTGCGGATCATCGAAGCGGGCAGCAGGCATGATCACGATCATGGCCATGGATGGTAATGAATCGATTACATTAAAATGCGAAAGGGCCCGGCTTCTACCCGGGCCTTTTCCGTGTACGCTGCCTAAACCTGTCTGCTAGCCTGAAAAAGTAATCTATGTTACTCTTGTTCCAGACACTTAGGAAGTGTAACGAATAGAAATTAGCAATAGGAGTAATGCACTCTCGTGCTGGCACCTGCAAAAAAAACCGACATTATTACTCGCTTTCGCACTCACGACTCCGACACCGGCAGCCCTGAGGTACAGATTGCGATCCTGAGCGAGCGCATCGGCGAGCTGACTGAGCACTTCAAGACCCACGCGAAGGATCATGCTTCGCGCCGTGGTCTGTTGATGCTGGTAAGCAAGCGCCGCCGCCTGCTTGACTACCTCAAGACGAACGATTCTGACCGCTACCGGGACGTCATCGGAAAACTGGGCATCCGCAAGTAGCTCTTCAGCTCAAGGACCTTTGTCTCCTACGCGCACGCGACGAGAACTTCGTAAAGGAATGGAATACGCTGGCCGGGTCAACGGCTGGCGTATGTCCACGCTCAGGGCCATTTACGCGCTTTGCGAAGCCCATATGCCTGTCGTGTATCTCCCGCCCGTGCACTCCCGCCGTAGCTCCTTTGCACATCAAGAAACGAGGAAAATATGAAGCATGAAGTCACAGTCGAGCTTGCCGGTGGCAAGCGATTGACTTTCGAGACTGGCCGTATGGCCAAGCAGGCTTCCGGCGCAGCCCTGGTCACGCAAGGTGACAGTGTGGTGCTCGCAACCGCAGTAGCCTCTCCCGATCCAAAAGAAGGAATTGATTTCTTTCCCCTCACCGTCGATTATCGCGAGTACGCCTACGCAGGCGGACGCATCCCCGGCGGATTCATCAAGCGCGAAGGCCGTCCCAGCGAGCGCGAAGTTCTCACCAGCCGCCAGATCGACCGCCCCATCCGCCCACTCTTTCCTGAAGGCTTCCGCAACGAGACGCAGGTCATCGCCCTGGTCTTCTCCGCCGACAAGGAAAACGATCCTGACGTGATCGGCATTAACGCCGCCAGCGCCGCTCTTGCCCTCTCCGATATTCCATTCGGCGCAACTGTGGGTGCGGTACGCGTAGGTCAGGTCAATGGCGAGTTTGTCATCAATCCGTCGTACACCGATCGCCGCGAAAGCCCGATCAACATCACCGTCGTCGGCACCAAAGACGGCATTGTGATGATCGAAAGCGGTTCGACCGGCGTCCCTGAAGAGGTTGTCGTCGACGCGATCGAGTTCGGCCACATCGAGATCAAGAAGATCGTCGCCGTCATCGATGAGTTAGCTTCAAAGGCTGGCAAGCCGAAGCGTCCCGTCGTCGCTCCTGAATTCGATCAGGCCTATTACGATGCGCTCTTCGCCAAGGTTGGCGATCGCCTCAAGGACGCGCTCGACACTAAGACCCACGCCAAGACTGAGAGCTACGCTCTCGTCAAGCAGATCAAGGACGAGCTTGCCGCCGAGCTGAAGGAACTGCCCGAAGCGGAACAGCCTGCGGCGAAAAAGAAGCTGGCTGCGTACTACGAAACGTTGCGCGAGCGCATCTTCCGCGAGCAGGTCACAAAGGAACGCATCCGTCCCGACCGCCGCGCCTTCGACGAGATTCGCCCCATCACCATTGAAACCGGCGTCTTGCCCCGCACCCACGGTTCGGCACTCTTCACCCGTGGCGAAACGCAGGCCCTGGTTACCGCGACCCTCGGCACCAACGACGATTCACAGCGCCTCGAAACCTTCGAAGGCGAGCAGAAGAAGCGCTTCATGCTGCACTACAACTTCCCGCCGTTCTCGGTCGGCGAAGTAGGCCGCATGACCGGTGTCGGACGCCGCGAAATCGGACACGGAGCACTGGCCGAGCGCGCCATCAGCGCGGTTCTGCCCAGCGAAGCCGAATCCCCATACGCGATCCGCATCGTCTCCGACATTCTTGAGTCGAACGGCTCGTCGTCCATGGCTTCGGTCTGCGGCGCCAGCCTCGCACTCATGGACGCAGGCATTCCCCTCAAGGCAGCCGTGGCCGGTGTGGCCATGGGTCTGGTGAAGGAAGGCGACGACTACGCCATCCTCACCGACATTGCCGGAGCGGAAGACCACTACGGCGATATGGACTTCAAGGTTGCCGGAACGCGCGAAGGCATCACCGCTCTGCAGATGGACATCAAGATCGGCGGCATCACCGGCCAGATCATGCGCGAGGCAATGGAGCAGGCTCGCCGTGGCCGTCTCTTCCTGCTGGACAAGATGGACGAAGCTCTCAGCGGTCCGCGCACGGAGAAGTCGAAGTTTGCGCCGCAGATTCGCACCCTGCAGATTCCAACCGACAAGATTCGCGACCTCATCGGACCGGGCGGCAAGACCATCCGCGGCATCATCGAGGCGACGCAGGTCAAGATCGATGTGGACGATACCGGCCGCGTCAATGTGGCTTCGTCCGACGAAGAGGGCTTGAAGAAGGCACTGGCGATGATCAACGATCTCACCGCCGTTCCGGAAATCGGCAAGACCTATCTCGGCAAAGTTGTCCGCCTCGCTGAGTTCGGCGCTTTCGTCGAAATCTTCCCCGGCACCGACGGCCTGCTGCACATCAGCGAGATCGCCGAACACCGCGTGAAGGACGTGAAAGACGAGCTGCGTGAAGGCGATCAGGTTCTGGTCAAGGTCCTCGGCATCGAAGGCAACCGCATCAAGCTCTCGCGTAAAGCCCTCTTAAAGGAACAGCGCGCGAAGCTCGGCATTGCTGAGCCTGGCCAGATTGGCGACGTTGCCGCATCGGGGGAGCCCCAGGAAAACCATGACCATCAGGAACGGCCAGCGCGTCAGGAAGAGCGCCAGCCCTCCTCGAACGCCAGTACCATCACCATTGAAGGCGGTGACGACTTCGAAGACGGAGATGGCGACGATGAAGGCGGCGAGGAACCAAACTTCAACCGCGCCGATGGCGCAGCAGCCCCCGCAGGCGGCGGAGAACGTCGTCCGGCGGGTGGCGGAGGCGCGGGCGCAGGCGGCCCACGCCGTCGTCGCGGCCGTGGCCGTGGACGCGGCCCGGGTGGCCCCGGACGCGGACCCGGTGGTGGAAGCCGCGGACCGCAGTAAATGGAGGGCTGTGCGAAAGCACAGCCCTTTGCTTTTTCGCTGCATGCAGAAGCAAGAAAAAGGGTGCCCCATCCTTTCGCAAGGCGAAAGGGTGGGAACCACAACTTTCCATTACGCACCGCTGTCATCCTGACCCTGAGGAACGAAGGGGAAGGATCTGTTTCCTGCTCAGTGGACAATACCTTGGTTTGTTGTCGCAGAACCGCCTAGCCTCTGAACTCTCCCAATGAACAAGCGCATAGCGGCCTTCCTGACCATCAGCCTGATCTGGGGCAGCATGTGGCTCACTCAGCAGCAGCTTCCCGACCCATCCACCCAACTGGGTTTTACGGCAATCGTCCTGGCTCTGAGCGCCATCGCCCTCGCCGTCATCGCCGTATGTTTCCGCCTCCCATTACCCGTAAAAAGAGAATGGCTCGCGAGCGCAACCCTTGGCGTGACGCTCACCGCCATGCCTTATGGATTAGCGACATGGGCCTCGTCACACCTTTCCTCAGGAATGTCCGTCGCAATTGCGGCGGCAATACCCTTATTCATTGGATTTTTGACTGAAACGCCCTGGTCCGCAAGAAACGCGTCAATCGTCGGACTGGGAGGCATTCTGTTAGTCGTAGGCAATAGTATTTTTGTTTCCTTGAACCAGCTGCCGTGGATCGCGGTACTGCTTGTCGGAGCATTCGCAACCGCAGGCTCGCTGGTCTTCGCAAAAAGACG
>JAATFH010000167.1 GCA_015655315.1 Terriglobales bacterium | reverse complement strand
GGGTACGGCGCTGATCAGCGCGGCCTTGGCTGCGCGGCTTTCGCCATGCCGCGCCAGATAGTGGACCACCTCGCCGCCGCCGGTCGAATGGCCGACATGGATGGCGTCCTTCAGATCGAGATGGGCAACGAGCGCGGCCAGGTCATCGGCATAGTGGTCCATATCGTGGCCGTCCGCGGTCTGGCTGGAGCGTCCGTGACCGCGGCGGTCATGGGCGATCACGCGATAACCGTGCTGCAGGAAGAACAACATCTGCGCGTCCCAGTCATCGGCTGACAGCGGCCAGCCATGGCTGAAAACAATAGGCTGGCCTGAACCCCAGTCCTTGTAGAAGATCTCAACGCCGTCTTTTGTAGTAATGGTGCTCATCGAATGTCTCCTGGATGGTGCGGGTGATGCGAAGCGTAAGCGTTCGCAGTGACGGTTGATATTCGTCCGGATGCGTCTGTTTTTATTGGAAGCTGGTTACACCGACATAATTCGCTATGAATTCATATTTACGCTTAACCGGTGCATAGCTAAATTGGCAATAGTGACATTGTTCGAGGCAAAAATGACAAAACGAGCAAAACAAACTGCCCACGTCGAAATCGGTATTGTGAAATATCCCGGCTACCTGGAATCGGCGGTCTTCGGCTTCACCGAGTTGTTCACGATGGCTAATCGCTTTGCAAGCTCTCATGAAGATATACTCCGCCCTTTTATCCGAGTGACACACTGGCAGGCATCCCCGGAAAAGTCCAGGCCGGATCTCGTATTCGATAGCCACCCCGGAATGAGCCGCGGCCTGCCGTGGATTCTCATCGCTCCACCAAGCATCGCCAAACCTATCTCAAGCGAAGCGGCGAAACCCTATGCCAATTGGCTCGCTCGGTTGCATGCTCGCGGCAGCATTGTCGCGGCCGTCTGTGGCGGAGTATTTCTGCCGGCGGAGGCGAAGCTACTGGATGGAAGAACGGTCACCACACATTGGTACTATGCCGATGCGCTCAGGGAGCGATACCCGGCCGTTGTCGTCGATGCGGACAAGCTCATCATTGACGACGGCGACATCATCACGGCGGGAGGAATGACGGCATGGACCGATCTCGGAGTCCGCCTGATCCATCGTCTGCTGGGACCAACCGTCATGCGCGAAACTGCTCGCTTCATGCTGATGGACCTATCCGACCGAGAACAAAGCTACTACAGCAGCTTCCTGCCGCGTCTCGATCACGGTGACGCCGAAATCCTGGAGGTGCAGCACTGGCTGCAAAAAAGCGGGTGCCGCAATGTCGATCTGACAAAGATGGCAAAGACAGCAGGGCTTGAGGTGCGCACCCTCCTGCGACGGTTCAAGAAGGCAACAACACTGAAGCCAACAGAGTATTGCCAGCGCCTTCGCATCGGTAAGGCTCGTGAGATGCTCGAATCCACCAGGCAGTCCATTGAGAAGATTTCGTGGGCGGTCGGCTACGAGGATCCGGCATCGTTCCGCAGAATCTTTCACCGGGTCATCGGGCTTTCTCCAAGCGACTATCGGAATCGCTTCACCGTGGCATCCACTGGCAAGAGGACAACACCGCTGGCCATAGTCAGGCAGAAGCAAATGTGATCGTTCGGATAAGCCTCACACCTCGGCGTTCTTCAGATGACGAGCTTTGAATCGTCGCTAGGAGACGCCCTTGGCAACCTTCGCGCCGCCCCATAGAGAGCCGGGATTTGCGCGATCAGGGTAGAGTTCAAGCATCGCATCATAAAGTTCGTGGGCGGTTGCGGTGGTTTCGTCGAGACGATTGAAATCACGAAGATACTGTCTCGTCTCGGCGATGATGCGAGGCTCGTCGCTATTTTCCGGAATCTTGTGCCCAGCAATGACGGCTCGGGGGGTTAGCGCCTCAAGTTTATCGAGCGTAGCAATCCATTCGCGTCGGCTCTCCGTGTTGGTCTCCGCGAGGTAAGGATGAATTCCGTTATAGACGGCGTCCCCACCGACGAGCAGTCCAGCCGACGGTACATGCAGGCATGTCGATTGGGCAGTGTCCGTCTTCCCCGTATTCACCGCGACAAGCTTGTATCCTTCCAGCTCCAGTTCGTTGTTTTCGAGAGGATCGGCAACCGGGAGATGCTCGGGGATTTGACCTGGGAAGAGTTTGCGCCAAAAGCCCTCTAACGACGTAGGGGACACTTGCTGGCGCATGGCCTCGACGACTTCCGGGGTCGCAACAGCTTTCGCGTTCGGGAAATGTGCCAGGAGCGAGCCAACGCCGAAGACGTGATCACCGTGCCCATGTGTCAGGTAAATCGCGGTAAGATTCTTGCCACTTGCGATGACCCAATTCAGCAAGGCCTGCGATTTGTCGATCGTCAGAAATGTATCGACAAGGACAGCATCTCTTTCTCCGTAGATCAGAGTCGATGAGTTCGCTACCCACATCAATGACTCTTTACCAGGAGGAAGATCACGGCTGAGGCCAGGGCGCTTATTGGTAAATACCTCCCATTTCAGGCTTCCGTCATTTGTATCGATTACATTCATAGTCACTCCATGGTAAGAAGATTCGAAGATCGATTTTGAGTAATAGTAATTTAATATAATATGACCGGTCATCTTATATTAATAGGGCAATAAAATCATGGTTTTCCGCTGGTAGTGGGCGAAAATATACTTGGAGACACATGATGGATTCTCGTTCACCAGTAAAGCGGGGACCAAAGCCAAAACCAGGGACTCGAGAGAAGCTCATCCAGTCGGGGGTACAGACGATCCACGTGAGTGGATATGGGGGGACCAGCATACAGAGTATTGTCGAGACAGCCGACGTACCGAAGGGATCCTTTTACAATTTCTTTCCGAGCAAAGAAGCGTTCGCAGCGGAGGTTATCGATGCATATTCCAATCGAGGCCAGGAAAGGCTGCGCAGCTTTCTGCTAAATCGGGATGTCGCTCCGCTGGCTCGATTGGAGGCATACTTCGATGACAGAATTGAGGCATTCAAGACCTCACAGTACGTTCGTGGATGTTTGATGGGTAATTTCAGTGCTGAAGCGGCTGACCAGAGTGCACTGATACGTGACGGCCTTACCAGGCATTTTGGAGCCTGGTGCGAACTTCTTGAGGTCTGTATTGCGGAGGCGCAGAAACAAGGGGAGATAAGTGGTCAATTCCCAGCATCGTTGCTTGCAAAGTTTCTCCTGAATAGCTGGGAGGGTGCCTTGCTGCGCATGCGCGCCGAGAAAAGCGATTCCCCGCTGCTTGACTTCAAAGAGATAGTTTTCAAGAAGCTTTTCGAGAGACCGATTTCGTGATGTCGCAGGCTCCCTCTTCTAGAGCCTGTTATGTCTTTTGGACCACAGTAGTGACTTTGCATAGCGTGGATTGTCTTCGATGCTGTTGAGGTGGGCGAGGTTGATCGGCGGTCGTATCTGACGGACGTGAGTGACGAGGAGTGGGAATTTGTGCTGCCG
>JAATFH010000501.1 GCA_015655315.1 Terriglobales bacterium | reverse complement strand
GAGAGACTGCATCGATGGCACTGTCGTGCCGACGCGGAAATCAACGAATTCGGTCGGGCCGAAGAAGTTCGCATGTCCCCAGAAACTGGTGATCTCGCGGCCAGGGATAAAGAGCAGCTTGTCGAAATACGGTTGCAGCTCGCGTAGAGCATCATAGTGCGAAATGGTGTTGTGGTCGGTGACGGCGATGAAGTCTAGCCCACGCGCCGCAGCAGTTTCTGCGGTCAGAAGACGGGGCACGGTACTTTCCTGCCGCTCTGGCTCAGGCAGCTGCCGTCGCTGTGCGCAGTGTGCACGTGCAGGTCGCCGCGATACCATGCCGGTCCTTCGCGCAGGGGAGCGTCGGCGAAGGACACCGGAGCATCGCTGCGCCGCGTGAAGAAAATATCTGCTTCGTAGCTGGACGTTACCGTCTGCCGGATGTTGGGCACGCCGATGATGAGCTTCCACTCGCCCGCAGGCGATGAACCGGGAAGATAAGAGGGTGTCGCGTTCGTAGTGCTTACCGTGAAGTGATCTTTGTTGCCGCCGCTCCAGCCGCGAAAGCGCTGCGGGTCGAAGAGTCCGAGATCGAGCGCCGTGTGCTGATCTTTCCCTGTGTAATGAAATATAACTGTGATCGATACAATTTCTTCCGGAACAGTGAAGGGCGCTTCGACGTAAGAGTTGTTCTGGCTTCCAGATACGCTTCCTTTAAGGACGACGTCAGGCTTGGCAGCTGTTTGTGCGTGAAGAGATAGGAAAGGAAGAAGCAGGAACAGCGTCAGCAGAAGACGAAAGCGGAATTTTGTCATAAGAAACGGAAAGATCTCAGCTCGGTTGTGCGTTCCGGCAAGCTGCAGACCTTCTCAGACTCGCCAGGAATGACAGTGTCTACATCGTCATCGTAACGGTTGAGGGAACGAAAGCGCTTGCCGCATGCACTGTTTGCGTATTTGGAATTAACTGCAAAACGTTATGGGGTGATCATGAATGAGGTTATGAGGGCGACGTAAACAGAAAGTTAAGGTGCCTCCGAACGAGATAACGATCATGCAGCAAAAAGGCCCGCAGCTTTTGCTGCAGGCCTTCCCGGTAAAGGATCAATGAGCTTAGGTCGTAGAGCGCGGCTGAACGACGATGAACTCCACCGGAACCGCGGCGCCGCTGGGGTTGGTCAGCTTCGGATTGATCGTCTGCGTGTCGGTGAGGCTTGGGACATCGATGACGTGCAGCAGATTGTCGCCCGATGTGCCGACGAAGAAAGTCGAGTCATCGGGGCTGAAGACGCCGGAGAGTGGAGCCAGCGCTCCCGTCGAGAGCTGGACATTCGTTACCGTGCCTGCGACGCCGAAGGTTGTGGACGGATTGTAAGCCGGCAGCAAGCCGCTTGCATTGGCTGCGTTGTAGGTGACGAAAGACGTCGTTGCAGTCGGTGAAGAAACTATCTCGGTAATTTCAGAGGGCGCGATGTTGCTCAACGCCGTGGTGTTAATCGCGAAATCTCCGGGATTCGTGCCGCTGCCTTGCTGGAACTTGAGTCCCAGGTTGTTGGTGGGGCAAGCGCCAATCGGCACCTTGACCGAGATGTCGGCAATTTGCGCCGGGTTCGCTGTGGCGCCCAGAATGTGGCTGCCGTCATTGGTTGCTGTCAGATGGTCGGTTGCGATCGCAACCGTCCCTGCCTGCGGATAGAAGATCGGCCGGTTCTGGTTGGTCGTGTTGGGGCAGAAGCCGTTGACCGTCGTGTTCGAGCCGGAGATGAACGGGCCGACGCTGGGGATGGTTACGGTGATGTCCGGCGAGCAGAACGGGTCGTATTTCGTCGGATCGTTATTGTTGTTCAGCTGGCTGACAGTGCAGACGTTCGCGCCGCCATTGGAATTCGTGTATGTACTCCAGCCGGTCGCGGCGTTGAAGACATAGAAGTTATTCGGGCCGATGATGTAGAGGTTCTTCCCATCGGGCGAATATTGCGCGCGTGTTGCCAGGCCGCCGACGCTGGTGAAAGAGCCTTTGCTCGCGCTGTAGAGATAGATGATCTGATTCACCTGGTCGTTGATCACAGCGGTGGAGCTGTCAGGGGAAACAGCAAGCACGACACCCGGAACGTTGGGGTCTTCCTTGGCGAGCGTATTGGTTCCGGCATTGACCAACATCAGTTCGTGATAGCTGCCGAAGTAAAGATTGGTGCCATTCTGGTCGAGCACCATCGAGTTTGGAATATAGGGCAACTTGATGGGAGTCGGCGAGCCGGTAGCCGTCAGGTCCAGAGGAGTGAAGTAGGAAGACTGCGAGGAGGCCAGCCAGAGCTTGCTGCTGCTGCGTCCCGGCGTATTGACGATCACCGCGTTGCTGGTGACAGGCAGGCCGGTGCCGAGCTGACCGATGATATTCACCGGCGCGGGGTTGCAGGTGCCGGGCTGGCAAATCGCTGTGACGGTGGTCGTCGTCGGAAAGGTGGCCGTGACCGTGCCGGAGCTGCTTACGGCGATCTGCTTGGGCTGCGTCGAGGTGTAATCGAGCGAAAGACCGGTAATGGTCGCACCTGTCGTATCCGGGATCGTAGCGACAAGATTCTGCGGACTGCTCGCGCTCACCGTGACCGGGGTAGGTATGCCGGTGGAGCCATTGAGCGTGAGTCCGATACTCGTGGGCGGGCAGGTGAAGAAATAACCAGCCGCAGACGTCGTGCCCGCGATCGTGGCATTGATGACGGTCGATCCCGGCAGGTGCGCCGTAGCCAGACCGTTGACAGGACTTGTACTGGTGCTGTCCGACGTATTGTTGATCGTGACTACCGTCGAGTTCACCGGCGTGTAGGTAACGGTGCCGACAAATTGCGCCGGGATCGGCATGCCATCCGGACCGAAGACCTGGGTCGTGTTCGTCAGCGGTGCCTGGTTGCCGTTCTGATCGGTGAGCACCTGGTTTTGCGAGACGCAGGCCGTCTGCGAACCGATGGTGACCGCGGTGATCGGCGGGTGGATATAGACATTGACCGGATTGCTGGTGACCGCCGAGGCGCTCGCCGTGACCTGCGCCACGCCCGCTCCCGTAGGCGGCGTGCAGATGGTGAAGTCAGGGATGCCCGAGGCGCTGTGCCGGTTCCAGGAGCCGGCGCAGATGGCACCGGTGGAAGGATTGATATCGGCAAGGTTCAGATTCGTAGTGCCGTAGACATAGTGCGCGACGCTGACGCTGCCCCCATTGCAGTTGAGACCCGTGGGCTGATTCAGCTGGCCGGTCTGCCCGTAAGAGAGCGAAATACCGGTCGATGCGGGACCAAGATTGATGTGATCCAGGTCGGTAACCTTCTCACCAAAACCGAAGCCGTTCTTAATGCAAAAGTCTTTAGGATTGGAGCCCGCACAGCCTGCGATGGAGATGCCGACGGGAATGGAAAGTACAAATAAAGCAATCAGGGCGAAAAACCGCTGCATGAAACCTCCCCGTCTATATGGACTCGCCATGCAGACGGTTGTCACTGCCAGAGATTCTCTGGGAGTCTTCCAAGGATATCGTTCCGAAATTTGAGTGTAAAAGCTTGAAAGGACTTCAGCAAGCGTTCTGGCTGCGGGAGGGGCAAATAGAAATGCGGCAGTTGCCACGCAATCTGCCGCATTTGTTTCCGGAATTGCTGCAAAAACCTTACTTTGCCTTGGCAGCAGCGTTGATAAAGGAGAGCCCGTTGGGAACTCCCCAGCCCGTTACATTGTCCCAGCCCGAGGTGACGGTGAGCGAGGTATCCGTCCCAAAGCTGATATCAACGTATTCGCCTTCCAGGTTCCAGAACGCGCTGTAGTACTGGGTGGTGGTGTAGAGCGGAGCGAGCAGCGCATCGGACGAATAATAGGTGGGGCCGGCGGAATCGAAGACAATGCCGGCTACATTCGTCGGGCTGCTGACAGGCACCACATCGTTAATGGCCCCCGCAGGAAGTTTCGCGAGGAGAGGAGCGGCCTGTCCAAGCGCCTTGCCCGCCTTCTGGTCGGCAATCGCCCAGATAGCGGAGAAGATCGGGCAGGAAAGGCTGGTTCCGCCGATGCCTGCCAATGGTGTGCCGTACTCGACAAAAACCGCTCCCGTGTAGGGGTCGCCAAGTGCCGAAATATCAGGCTCCTGCCGTCCCGTCCCCGGGAACGACTTCTGCCACGAAGGTTTCGTGATGAAGGTGCTCACGCCGCCGCCTGAGCCGCCGAGGCTCCCCAGCGCGAGCGGTGGGTCGAGGACGTCATTGACCGCGAAGGAAAGGATGTTGGCATTGTTGCCCCAGCCCACTTCCGCGCCTGTTGCCGTGCCATTGGGAATGCCGATGCTCGTGCCTCCGATGGCCGTGACATATGCTGAGGTTGCCGGGTAGGACTGACCGCCAGCGTCAGGCGCGCCCAGGCCTTCGTCCCCACCGTCACCGGTCGAGAAGTTGACGTTGATGCCAGCCGCCGCGGCCTTTTTCAGGACCTGTTCGAAGCCCTTGACCGTGGCCGCTCCGAAGAGAGCTTCCGGATAGCCGTAGCTGTTCGAGATGACGCTGCCGAGCTTGTTCTGCCGGGCATAGTCGATGGCAAACTCGAATTCATCCCAGTCTTCCGTCGGCATGATCTCGACGACGATCTTTGCTCCCGGAGCAATGGAGTGCGCCCACTCGACGTCGAGCGACGCTTCGTCCTGCCAGTTGAAGTTTTCAAGCGCCAGTTCCGTCGGCTTCCCATCCGGATAGAGGACCTTGAAGTTGGAGGAATTGGTAGCAGGCAGCCCTGCCAGTGTTGAGAACTGGGCAAGATCGGCGGTCAATTGCACTCCGTCCGTCGGGCCGTCGACGATGACAATGGTCTGGCCCGTTCCGTCCAGCCCCTTCTTGTAAGCAGCCGTCAGGCCGTAGTGGTCCTGAATCTGCGAAGGCGTCCAGGCGCAGACCAGCGGCGTATCGTCGTAGTCGTTGCCATAGTAGACGCCCACGGGCAGGGAGGCGCCGTAGGTGGTAAGCGAGACGGTCAAAGGATTCGTAAAGCAGTTATTCGTTGCGATGTCAGAAAAGCCGCCGCTGGCTTTCTTCACCTTGGTGGCAGCAGCTCTCCCTCCAGGAGCAGGAACAGGCGGCTTGGCTGCGGTGTGCAGCTTTCCGGTCCTGGGATCGACCTGGTACTTGATATAAGGCCGCATGCCGACACTGGTGAGTCCTGTTACCCCGTGTACGATCGAGGCGGCAGGACCGGCAAGGCTGGCCGGACTTACGTTTGCGTGGAAGACCTTTCCCTGACGCTGAAATTCATGGATCTGAGTCTGGAAAGCGCTCTCGACACCCGACGCCGGACCGCGGGCGCGAATCGAGAGATTATCCGAACTCACGGAAAGAACCGAAAGGCCGTGCGATTGAAGCTCCTTCTTGACCGTCTCGACGTCTGACGGAGCAGGAGCGTACCGGGCAATGTCACTGTTTGTCATCCACTGGTGATAGGTAGGTGAGCCGGGAGTGTACAGGTCGTTTACCGCTTTATTGAACGCCGCCTCATTGCGCAAGTTCAGGTGCACTGTGACGGTCAGTTGCTTTTGGGGTTGAATCGGGCCGTGGTCGGAAGAAATGTCCGCGACTCTTGGACGCTCAATCAGCGATTGCGCGTGGAGGGCGGAGCCGGCAAGCAGAGTGCAAGCGAGTGACGCAATGCCTGCCAAGGCCCATCCTGAGGGATTTGCTTTTTGCGACATGGGATTTCCATCTCCTGCGTGGGTAGGTGTGAGTCTTTACGCTCGCCAGGGAAAGTGAGCGCAGTGACAACTGGGCACCACAGACTGACTGATGGACTAAGAACGGATTAGCAGCTCAGCAGAAAACGCGAGGAAAGATCAACAACGAAAGGAAAATCCAGCGGGTTGATGCGTAGGTGTCATGGAATAGCCCCACCACTCTGGCACAAGGTGGAAAATGCGTCAATAGGAAAAATCGCAGTCACGCAGACAGAGACAGTTTGTCAAAAAAATAACCTGCTCGAGCTCTTCGCATTTTTCAGGAGAAGAGATCGAGCAGGTTATGAACTGAACTCAGTAGCGTCTGTCGTTTTTTTACTGCGCGGGCATGTACTGCTGGAACCAGCTCAGGGAGCGCTCCAGCACATCGCGCTGGTGATCGCGCGAAACGAAGTGATGGCCTTCGTTGGGATAGACGACCAGCTGCGTTGGCACATGCTGATCGCGCAACGCATGCCAGAACTCGAACGATTGCGGCGCGGGGCATTCGCCGTCGCGGTCGCCTACTACGACAAGCGTGGGCGTCTTGATGTTGTGGATGAAGTTGATGGCTGAGCTTTTTGCGTAGACAGCCGGGTCGTCATAAACCGAAGCGCCGAAGAACGGAATCATCCACTGATCGATGGAGTTCTCTCCGTAGTAGCTCTGCCAGTTGGCGATGCCTGCTCCGGCGACGGCTGCGCGAAAGCGATCTGTCTGGCTGACGGCAAACATAGTCATGAACCCGCCGTAGCTCCAGCCTGTAATGCCAACGCGCTCCGGATCGACGGCGTATTTGTTGGCGACGAGGTGAACCCCGGCGAGGATATCGTGCAGGTCTCCGTAGCCGAAATCTTTGCGGTTGGCCTGCGTGAACTTCTCTCCCTGCCCATAGCTTCCGCGCGGGTTCGGCATAAGCACAAAGTAGCCGAGCGCAGAGAACGGCGCGGCGCCGAAGCCCACTCCCGGCCAGTGTGGCGTGACGGCGGACGACGGACCGCCGTGCACCATGACGATCAGCGGATATTTCTTGCTCGCATCGTAGTTCGCAGGGTAGAGAAGCCATCCCTGCACGTCAAAGCCTTCATTCTTCCAGCTTACGGATTCGGCCTTGCCCCACGCGGGTTTGAGATTGTCGTTGTAGTGCGTGATCTGCTTGAGATCGTGCAGCGTGCCCGCCCAGACTTCCGGCGGATTGGCGAACGAACTTTTGATGACTGCGATCTGGTTATCGCTTGCTACCGAGACGCTCATCATCTGCTGCCCGGAACCGACGCCTTCAGGCAGCGTGAGGCTGTTTTCATCGTCTTCCTGCTGCGAGCTGAGGTTGTAGGCGAACAGATGCGAAGAACCGCCTGCGATCTCAGAGATACCCAGCGTGTGATCGTCGATCCAGAGGAACCAAGCAGGGCTCGCCTTGCGTCCGGGCGTTACGTCTTTCACTTCGCCGCCGCTCGATGGGACGAGATAGATGTCTCCGCCAGTAGAGCCCTGGTCGGACATGAGACCGCTGATGAAGGCGATCTGCGAGCCGTCCGGCGACCAGCGCGGAACAGCAAGCTGCAGGCCAAAGATCGGGCTTTTCCCGCTGGTGGGATTCACAATGACCTTAAGTCCGTCATTCGCTCGCCATGGTTGGGGACCGTTCAGAGTCTCGGTATATAACTTGGCGACCCACCAGTTGTTTTCTCCTGGTGGCGGCGCAGCCACAAAGGCCAGCTGCTGCGAATTGGGAGACCAGTTGAATTCATAAACGTGCAGGTTTTCCGGTGTAACTGGAGCCAGCTCCCCGGAGGCTGCGTCCACCGCGGCGACGCGCTGGATTTCAAGACCTTCGACGCCGATCACGCCCGCGGGAGGCTTCATCGCGGCGAGCGCGCCGGAGGGACGCGTTGCGCCTTCAACATAAAGCATGCCGATGCGCTTGCCGTCGGGCGACCATTGCGGCGAGTCGGCGTACCCGTGGAATGTGGTCAGGCGGTGCGCAGCGGTGTTCGAGCCAGGCTCTCCGAGATAAAGGCCCTGCTGGTGCTCACTGTTGCAGTTGGAGAAGAATGCGAGTTTCTTTGAATCAGGCGACCATGCGATCTCATTTTCGCTTCCCTTTTCACCGTCCGGGCAGGCAGTGATGCGATGGATGGCGGAGGGATTGGTGAGCAGTGCGGCGTCGATCTCAGAACCGCCATCTTTGCCGTTTACCACCCATGCCACCCACTGGCTGTCGGGTGAAATTGCCGTCTGATGCGGCGCGCGAACAGCGTCGAGCTGGGTGATGATCTGGCCGATGCGGGGATCCTTTGCCGGTTCGGCGGTTTGGGCCATGGAGATGATACCCGACGAAAGGCAGGTGAGAAAGACAGTCAGCGTTCGAAAGGACATAATGCCGGATGGTAGCAGACATAGACAGCGCGTCGGGGCAGACTTTCTTCTCCATGGCGTGCGGGAGGCCGATTTTTTCCGTCAAGCCCAATCATCTTCCTGTCTGTTCGTAAACGGTTGAAATCAATAAGCTTTGAAGGAATGAATTTGGCACCTTCTCTGATAGGGTTCCGTTTTCTCCGTCAGCGGAAATTCCCGGGTCTGCTGTGTCGAACCGAGATTTGAAGCGCCGTCGCGCAATTTTCAGTGTTAAACTGTTAATAACAACCGCAAAATCACGTGAAATTTGTGAATTTTTGGCGGGTTTGTTGACTCAAATAGTTAAGCTTGGTAATCTTAAAAGGTTCCATGAGAGTGCTCTTCGTGTGTGTATTGCCCGAGGCGCAATTACGGACTAAAAAGCTTCGCAGAAAAGCCAGTCGGAGAAGCTAAGGACTGGCAGATTCAGTAATCTGCGAACCCCATCTGTCTCGTGAGATGGGCGAATCGCATCGGTGCCTGCGACCCCCTTCACCTTGAAGGACTATGCGGGCCGGAATCAGCGAAACGGAGTCGGCTTTCTTTCGTTCCCGATTATGCGGGGCAAAGCAACGTGCGGCCACCGTCCTGATTCTCGTCTGAGATTGAGTAGTGCAGACGCGAAGCAGCAACTTTGACTTCGCACGTGTGGATGGCGGATTTTGCGCTGTCGTGAATCGTGCGCGAGTGGCTGCAGCGCGTTTGGCGATAAAGAGTTTTGAGTTGGTAAGGAGTTTGGATTGCCTACATTTAATCAGCTCGTGAGAAAAGGGCGCACGGCGCCGAACTATAAGACGGCGTCGCCTGCATTGCAGGGCTCGCCGCAGCGCCGCGGAGTCTGCACCCGTGTTTACACGCAGACGCCCAAGAAGCCGAACTCGGCGCTCCGCAAGGTTGCCCGTGTCCGTCTGACGAATGGCATTGAAGTTACGTCGTACATTCCTGGCGAGGGCCACAATCTGCAGGAGCACTCGATTGTGCTGATTCGCGGTGGCCGTGTGAAGGATTTGCCGGGCGTGCGTTATCACATCGTCCGCGGCACGCTCGACTCGGTCGGCGTGGTGAAGCGTACGCAGAGCCGCTCGAAGTACGGTGCGAAACGCGCCAAGGCTGGCGCACCTGCGGCGGGTGGCAAGAAGAAGTAAGGGCCGGTCGTCCGAAGGATGTCTCATGGCGTCCAGGGCGGTTGTCATCCTGAGCGAAGCGAAGGATCTGTTTTTAAAGTTTAGAACGCAAGGTTAAAGGTTATGCCGAGAAAAGGTCACATTGCGAAGCGGGAAGTTGCTCCCGATCCGGTTTACAGTTCGACGCTGGTCACGAAGTTTGTCAACTCGATGATGTGGGGCGGCAAGAAGTCGACCGCGCAGGGCATCTTCTACACCGCCATGACCAACCTTGAGCAGAAGGGGGGCGATGAAGCCCTCAAGCTGTTCAAGAAGGCGATCGAGAACTGCAAACCGCTTCTCGAGGTCAAGAGCCGCCGTGTTGATGGCGCGAACTACCAGGTGCCGATCGAAGTCGCTCCGGAGCGTCGTACCTCGCTGGCGATTCGCTGGCTGATCACCTACGGGCGCGCACGTGGCGAAAAGGGCATGATCGACAAGCTGACCAATGAG
>JAATFH010000207.1 GCA_015655315.1 Terriglobales bacterium | reverse complement strand
ATCTACGATGTCGCGAAGTCGGGCAAGACACAAAAGCCCTTCGGGCGGGTCTTCTATACGCAAGGGATATCGCTCGTGTTCTACGCCTACGATTTAGACCAACAGCCAGGCGTGAAGCTTGCCAGCACGTTCCAGGCCTGGGGACGCAGGGAAATCGATCAGGCCCGCGATGTGAGCCTTGGCATTTTCTATCAGGACGACCAAAACAAAAAGAGATGGATACTTAAATCGAACGATGGCGCAACTCTCTCCAGGCTCGACGCCGTGTTCGTCACGGTTGAACCACACGGAGAAAGTTCCAGGCCTACGGGCAAGCCGCTTCTGTTCACCTATCTGCGCCTCGCGCCGAATCATCCCTGAATAAGTTTGTTGCGATTTATTCATAGAACTTCTTGGTAAGAACAAGAGGCTTCCTCAGTAAACGGACTGACGCACCAATCCCATCAGTCCATTCAGGAGCGCCCTTTTCATGCGATACATGTATGTCTTTCTTCTGGTGTTGTTGTTTTGCCTCGTTACATACGCATCGGCCCAATCAACGGATGCGAGTATTAGTGGTCAGGTCGTTGATCCCTCAGGTCGGGTCATCCCAGATGCAGATATTCAGATTCTGAATGAAGCAACCGGCATTCAGTACGGCAACAAAACGAACAACTCTGGGATCTACACAGTGGCAATTCTGCCTCCCGGGCAATACCGTGTTCAGGTATCGAAGGTCGGGTTCAAGACTCTCATCAAACCCGGAATAACTCTGAACGTTCAAGGTTCAATTGCTCTGAATTTTACTCTTCCTTTGGGAGCCACGTCGGAAAGCATCACAGTCGAGTCTGGGTCATCTCTAATCAACACAACCGACGCTACTGTAGGTACCGTCGTCGATCAGAAGTTCGTAGCTAACATGCCACTGAATGGGCGCAGCTTTCAGGACCTGATAGCGCTGGCTCCCGGCGTTGTTACCCAGAGTCCCCAGGCGGGTAGCTCCTTGGGTTACAACGGCGACTTCTCCGTGAATGGGCAGCGAACCGAGTCGAACTACTACACGGTTGATGGAGTGAGTGGAAACACATCTTCGGGCAATGGCTACGGACAACCTCAGAATGGTACCGGGGGGGCTCTTGGCGGTTCCACGGCACTAGGTACGACGCAAAGCCTCGTGTCCGTCGATGCCCTGCGAGAATTTCGAGTGCAGACGTCCACATATTCAGCAGAGTATGGACGATCTCCAGGCGGGCAGTTCTCTCTAGTAACGCGTTCCGGCACAAATGCTCTACACGGTTCGATATTTGATTACTTTCGAAACGACGTTTTCGACGCCAACGACTGGTTCAACGATTTTTATGGAAAGCCGACGCCAGCACTTCGTCAGAATGATTTTGGGGGAACAATCGGCGGCCCAATTTGGATTCCAAAGTTATACGACGGCAGAAGCCGTTCGTTCTTCTTCGTATCTTATGAAGGGCTTCGATTGACACAGCCCACAGAAGCAGCAGTTCAATATGTACCTGACAACTATCTACGGCAACAAGCAACAGGTGCGCTGCAGTCCGTTCTGAACGCCTTCCCAATTCCAAACGGCCTTGATTATGGAAACGCTTCAGAACCGAGCCTTGCCCAATTCATTGCGCCATTCTCGCTGCCAAGTTCCATTGACTCCGCCAGTCTTCGCCTTGACCACACAGTTGGCCCAAAGCTAGCAGTATTTTTTAGGTATGGCTACACGCCCAGTACAGCAACCTCGCGCCCCAGTTTTGCGTTAGTACATAGTAACTTCAGCTCCCAAACTTTTACCCTCGGTCTCACCGGTCAGTTCTCGTCTGTACTCACAAATGAGTTTCGTCTTGGCTATGACAGGAACGACGCCGCTAATGTTGGCGCCATCGACGGGTTCGGAGGCGCGAGCCCAATCGATTTGGCGGCCGCAATGGGAACAAATGTAGCAAAGACGTCGTATCCATCCATCGAACTCGACGCCGACAATATAGGAAGCACCTTATTGAGCGTTCCTAATTCAAGCAACATCGGGCGTCAGTGGAATCTGGTCGACACTCTGTCAGCATCCATGGGCCGACATCAACTCAAGCTGGGAGTTGACTATCGCCGCATCAAATCACCACTGCGTCCACCTGAACTTGCAGCCATCGCGGACTACGCGAGCCCTCAATCAGTCACCGCGAATAGTGCCGATATTTCTGAGATTACGCGTTACGTGCCTGCCACTCCGATGTTCACCGAAATGGCATTCTTCGTTCAAGATGAGTGCCGCGTCACTCCTCGGCTCGGGATTTCAATGGGTATCCGTTGGGAAGTCAATCCCGCGCCAGGGGAGGCACATGGGAACGACGCCTACACTCTCAATGGAAGCATAGCGAACCCCAGCTCCTTATCCCTCGCACCGCAGGGAACGGCGCTTTGGAACACTACCTGGTATAACTTCGCTCCTCGACTTGGTGTCGCATGGACCGCCAAGGACCGTGTCGGCTGGGAAACCGTTGTACGGGCAGGCGGTGGCGTTTTCTATGACAATCTCAATCAGACAGCCGCGAGCGGATATAGTGGACCAGGGTTCGAAGCGTATAGCTTTCTCTATGGAAATTCCTTACCCTTCACCGCAGATCAACTGAATGTCCCGATAACTGTTCAACCTCCATACAACACTGTCACTCTTTACGCTTTTCCAAAACACCTGCAGTTGCCGTACACATTGCAATGGAACCTTAGCCTTCAGCAATCCCTAAGTAAGTCTCAGAATTTTACAGTCTCATACGTAGGAGCCAATGGAAGGCGTTTGGTTGGAGCTCAGCAACTGTCCCTAACCAAACTGAATCCGGACTTCGGTGCCGTCCTGTATTACGAAAGCCATCTCACCTCCTCCTATCAAGCACTGCAGCTCCAATTCCAGCGGTCTGTCTCACATGGAATTCAGGCGCTCGCATCTTACACCTGGTCTCATTCACTCGACTTCGGATCAACCAGCACGACCCTACCGTTGAGACGAGGCAATTCGGATTTCGACGTTCGGAATAACTTCCAAACGGGCATAACGTGGGACATCACCCAACCAAAAAGTGCAGCCTTGGCAAATGTCGCACTCGGCGGTTGGGGGATCGACGGAAGAGTCATGGCGAGGACTGCGTTCCCGGTACCTCTCCAAGGCTCACCTTATGTCGATCCCACCACAGGAAGCACGACATATACCGGGCTAAATGCAGTCGTGGGTCAACCTCTCTATCTTTATGGACCGAACTACCCCGGAGGAAAAGTGATCAACCACGGCGCCTTCACCCTACCGGCAAAGGGTGTGGCTGGCAACGCCCCGAGAAACAACGTCCGCGGATTCGGTGGTTCCCAAATCAACATTGCTGTACGGAAGGACTTCCGCATTCATGATGCCGTCGCCCTCCAGTTTCGAGCGGAGACATTCAATACCTTGAACCATCCAAACTTTGGACGCATTGACCCGACTTACTCGGATGTGCAGTTTGGGCAGGCAACGGCGATGCTCAATCAAAGCCTCGCTACTGTCGCTTCCCAATACCAACAAGGCGGCCCTCGTTCGATGCAGTTTGCCCTGAAGGTGAAGTTCTAAAGGCTCAAGCCAAGCTGTCCGAGGAGATGAATAATGAAGTTTAAGAGAAGATGCATTGGGGTTCTCATCGTTTTTGCTTCGATCGCTGCCCAGGCTCAAGAAACGAGCTTCACTGTCAATGACGACATAGGAATGGTGCGGTTTAACGCTCCGCTTGGAAAGAGTTCGGATGCTGTTGCGCAGTTTTCACCGGACGGCAAGCACTTTGCAGTGGTTAGTTCGAGAGGCCTTCTCGAAGAAGATCAGATTGAATCAACAATTTCACTTTTCGATACGGCGAATGTTGAAGCATTTGTGCGATCAGGTGAAACCCGCCGAACATCGCCGCGTATCCACGTCACTGCGCGAGCCCCAATCAGGACAGATCAATATGACAACTATGGTGCAATCATCAGCGACTTACAGTGGTCACAGGACTCATCGACTCTGTACTATCTTGCTGAAACGTCCCACATGGGCCGTCGTCTGTATTCTGTTGAGCTAGAAGATGGACAGCCGCTTCCACTTTCACCCCCCGGCTATAACGTCGCGCGCTTTGCTCTTTCGAAGTCAGTGATCGTATTCAGTGCGTGGGCGATGAAGCCGCCAAGTACCAACAACCGTGAGCAGTCACTCGTTTCAGAAACGCTCAGCGTCTCGGGCATCCCACTCCCGAGAATTCTTTTTCCTGACTCGACAACAGGTCCAAGCAGCAGAGAATTGTGGACCATACGTTTTCCGCATGGAAAAGCAGAGGCTTCCCGGATGAACATCCCTCCACTGAAAGAAATGGGTCTGATCCCCGAAGCTTTTAACCTCTCTCCTTCCGGCCACTACCTGATTCAGCTGTATCCTGTCGACCACGTTCCTGTGAGCTGGAGTGAATATGCACCACATCCGGGTTTCGAATACCGGAAGCTTGATGTGCGTGACCCCAATATCATTGATCCAAACAACATCGATCGTTTGAAAGAATATGGGCTCGTGGCACTTGATACAGGACTTCAAAAGGCTGTCATCGATGCACCCCAAGATTTCCCTTTGGCATACAGCTACGAGAGCTCGGCGGTATGGGGTTCGGATGAAGCGGCGGTTCTGGTGACAAATACATTCTTGCCTCTAGATGGAGTGGATCGAGAAGAAAGACTAGGACGAATATCGCCTTGTGCCGTAGCAGCGGTGCGCTTGCCATCTCTTGCAGTGAGTTGTGTCGTAAGGGCCTTAGACCTGGGGCGGAGCGTGTTGCCTGAAACTCTCTCATTCGGCGGCAGCGACAACGAAGTCGATTTCCAAATACGACTGCCGAATGGTGTGTTCGAGAAACACTCTTTTACTTTCGATGGCACACATTGGATTCTCACTCACACTTCCCCCGTTACAGGATTGCAGGAACCGGCCCTTTCCGTGGCAGTACGAGAAGGGCTGAATACAGCTCCGAGATTGTGGGCGTCAGACAAGCTGACTGCGAGAAGCAAGGAACTTTGGGATCCAAACCCATCTTTTGCTGTAAAGCTCTTTGGCCACGCCACCGAATATCGCTGGACCGACCGAAACGGACATGAATGGAAAGGGGGCCTGATAACACCAGTTGGCTATGAGCCAGGGAAGCGTTATCCACTTGTTATCCAGGTTTACGATTTCTCTCCGCAACTATTCTTAACTGATGGCTCTTTCCCGACCGCTTTTGCCGGACGAGAGCTCGCCAGTTCAGGTATAGCCGTGCTCCAAATGCAGCGCAGGCTACCTCACACTATCAATGACGACGAGGCGCAGTCCCATGTGGAAGGTTTCCGAAGCGCGATAGAGCATTTATCTTCAGAGGGCCTCATAGATCCGAATCGTGTGGGGCTCGTTGGATTTAGCAGTACCGCGTGGTACGTAGAGACTGCTCTCATTCGTGACCCAAAACGCTATGCCGCGGCGACTATCGCAGAAGGGGCAGATATTAGTTACTTGCAATATCGATTGTTGGGCGTCTCCGACCCTGGACTGCGAGCAGAGTACGAAAAGATTATTGGAGCGAAACCTCAAGGAACCGGTCTCCAAAACTGGATGAAGTACGCACCCGGATTTCATCTCGATCAGATTGAGGCGCCCCTACGGATTGAGGCGACGACCCCAGCGATGCTTTTGGGGGAGTGGGAAATATATGCATCCCTGCGTATGCAAGGAAAACCGGTGGATCTGATCTACTTCAAGCAAGGCCAGCACATCCATCAACAACCGCTGGAGAGATTTGTTTCCCAACAGGGAGATGTTGATTGGTTCCGCTTTTGGCTGGCCGGACAAGAGGATGACCTGCCAGAAAAGCGGAGCATGTATCAACACTGGGAGACAATAAAACGCAACGCATCAACCGCGATGCATCCTTGATACAGACTACGGGACTCT
>JAATFH010000349.1 GCA_015655315.1 Terriglobales bacterium | reverse complement strand
GTACTACCGCATTACGGCGACAGGCAAGGAGCAACTGGCCGAGAATCGCGACCGCTGGGAGCAGATGGTGGCGGCGATTGGCGGGGTGCTGGGGACGGAGCCTGCGATGGAATGAGCGTGTTGCTTTCCCACCCTTCGCCTGCGAAGGATGGGGCACCCGGCGGAGTGCTCCGGTGAAAGAGAGCGGGTCGTTGCTTTGCAACGATTCACACGAACGATGTTCGTGCGGGTCCTTCGACTACGCGTCTTCGACGCTTCGCTCAGGATGATGGCGGCGGGGAAATGTTCAGGGTCATTATTGAGAGGTAGATCGCGATGCGGTGGTGGCGGAAAAAGAGCGAGCTGGACGCGGAGATCGAGTCGCATATCCGCATGGCTGTCGAAGAACGCGTGGCGCGTGGTGAAGATGAGGCCGCGGCACGGCGCGCCGTGGAGCGTGAGATGGGGAATCTTCCGCTGGTGAAGGATGTGACGCGCGAGGCGTGGGGATGGGTCCGGCTGGAGCGGTTGCTGCAGGATTTGCGCTATGCGGTGCGGCAGCTGCGGAAGTCGCCTGCCTTTGCGGTGACGGTGATGGCGACGCTGGCGCTGGGCATTGCGGCTCCGGCTGCGATGTTTACCGTGGTCGACCGGGTGATGCTGCGGCCGCTGCCGTACAAGGATACGGGCAGGCTCATGCAGGTGGAGCTCAGACGGGAGGATGGGCGGACTTCCGATCCTCTTTATCTCGATCTGCAGGAATGGCGGCGGTGGAACAAGAGCTTCGAAAAAATCGGTTTTTACAACTGGGCGTCAGGGCGCAATTTTCTGGAGGGAAAGACGGGGACTGTCCCGGTTGAGTCCTATCGTGTGAGCGCGAATCTGTTTGACGTGCTGGGCGTGGCACCGGCACTGGGGCGGGACTTTCGCGGCGGCTCGGAATCGTTTGCGAAGAGCGGCGACGCCAATGGAGTGGTGTTGAGCGACAGCGCGTGGCGGGAGATGTTTGGAGCGGACGCCGGCATTGTGGGCAAGACGGTGAAGGTGAGCGGCGTCGCTTACACGGTAATTGGCGTGATGCCGAGGGGTTTCTCGATCCCCTATCAAGGGGAACATCTGCAGGTGTGGACGCTCGTGCAGTTCGATGACAACGATAAGGGGCGCACGGATAGATCGCCGGGATACAACGTGATCGGACGGCTCCGGCCCGGAGTGAATCGAAAGCAGGCAGAGGTTGAGATCTCAACCTTGCAGAGGCAGATCGCGCAAGGGTACGCGGACGCGGCGGCGCGGACCGATTCATCGGCTGCGGCGGTAACGAGCTATGCGGATACCCTGGTCGAGAGCGATACGAAGAAAGCGTTGTTGATGCTGCTGGCTGCCGCGGGCGTGCTGTGGGTGATTGCCTGCGTAAATGTGACGAACCTGCTGCTGGCGCGGGCGATGGTACGCCAGCGCGAGATTGCTGTGCGCGGGGCGCTGGGCGCGGGACGGCTGCGCATCGTGCAACAGTTTCTGGTGGAGGGGTTGCTGCTGAGCGGCTGCGGAGCAGTGGCAGGCATGGGGCTCGCCGTGCTTGCCGTCAAGCTGTTTGCGGAGGGGATCAAGCATCACTTGCCCTTCCCGGTGGCGGTGGTTCCTGACTGGCGCGTGATGACAGTGTTGCTGTCGATGACAGTTGTCTCGGCTTTGATTTCGTCGATCTGGCCTGCGTGGATCTCGGCGCGCGCTCCGATTGAGCCGGCGCTGAAGCAGGGCGGCCTGCAGACGGGCAGCGTGCGCGGACAGAACCGTATGCGGGGTGTGCTGGTCGTGGTTGAGATCGCGCTTTCGCTGACGCTGCTGGTTGGGTGCGGGCTGCTGCTGCGGACGATCTATGCGCTGCGGCATGTGCCGCTTGGATTTCGCACGGACCACATTGTTGTGGCGAATCTGCAGATTCCCGGATACAAGTTTGCGGGTCAGAATATGACGAGCAATCTGTACCTGCCCATGCTGGAGCGGGTGAAGCACCTGCCCGGTGTTCAGTCGGCGGGACTGGTTTCGGAGGTTCCGCTGGGCAAGACTTTCTGGGTCCAGCTCTACCTGGACGCCAAGCACGGCGAGATACCCGGGAAAACTTCTGGAAGCGTGGTGGCAAAGCTCGACGCCGTCACGACGGATGCACAGAACGTCTTCGGCTTCAGGATGCTGGCGGGGCGCTTCTTCAACGATGGCGATGCGCCCACGTCGACGCCTGTGATCGTGGTGAACCGCGCATTCATGCAGGCCTATGCGCCGCAGATTCAGGATCTGCGTAAAGCGATCGGAATGAAGGTGTGGCATCTGACGCCTAAAGGCAAGCAGACGGAAATTATCGGCGTGGTGGATGACTTTCGACAGTTCAACGTAGCCACCGCACCCTCGCCGGAGATGTATGTGCTGCTTTCACAGGTCCTTCCGGAGAGCGGGGTCTACCAGGTGATTGAAGGCATTGCGATGGATCTTGTGGTACGCACCGGTCGCGATCCGAAGATGATTATTGCGGAGATGCGGGAAGCATTGCGGCAGGCGGATCCGGCGCTGGCGGGCAGTAACTTTACCACCATGGACCAGGTGGTCGAGGACTCGTTTGGCAGCCAGCGGCTGGCGGCGCACCTGCTGGAGATTTTCGGCGGGTCGGCGTTGCTGTTGTGTGTTGCCGGGCTGTATGGGCTGCTGGCGTATGTGGTTTCGCAGAGGACGCGTGAGCTGGGGGTGAGGCTGGCGCTGGGGGCGCGGCGCAGCGATCTGCTGTGGCTGGTGATGCGGCAGGCAAGTGTGATGCTGGTGTCGGGTGTGGTGATCGGGCTGGCGCTGGCGCTTGCTTCCGGGCGCGTGGTGCGGAGTTATTTGTATGGAGTGAGCGCTCGGGATGGCTGGACGCTGGGGTTTGTGGCGGCGATTTTGATTTTGATTGGGTTGCTGGCGGCTTATCTGCCTGCCCGGCGGGCGGCGTCGGTGGATCCCATGGAGGCGTTGCGGGCGGAGTGAGGTTTGTGCTCTCCCACCCTTCGCTTTGCGAAGGATGGGGCACCCCTTTTCGTGCTCCTGCGGAGAGAAACGCAGATCCTTGGCTGCACTCAGGACAACAATTTGAATAGAGCTATGCTCAGACGACCTGAGCATAGCTCTTAGTACGCTTGTAGTTGTTCGAGGGGCAGGCGTATCTGGAAGCAGGTGGCTCCGGGTTCGGATTGGACGCGTACGTAGCCGCGATGCTTGCGGACGGTGCGCTGCACGGCGTCGAGCCCGAGTCCGAGTCCGCTGCCCGGGGCCTTGGTGGTGTAGAAAGGCTCGAAGATGCGGTCCTGCAGCTCGGGCGGAATGCCGGGGCCGTCGTCCCACACTTCGATGAGCAACATGTCGCCGGAGACGTGCACGCCCAGCGTGATCTTGCCGTGATCGTGAATGGCGTCGAGAGCATTTTCGAGCAGGGCCATCCATACCTGATTCAATTCGCTGGCATAGGCGCTGATGTGCGGAAGGTCAGGTTCGTATCGGCGCTCAATTTCTACGTGCTGCAGACGTGACTGCAACATGGTCAGCGTATTCTCAAGCCCCTGTGGAATATCCATCTCCTGAATGGGCGCCTGGTCCATGTAGGAGTAGTCTTTGATGGCGCGGATGAGATCGAAGATGCGGGCGGTCGAGTCCAGCATGGCTTCGGCCATGTTCTGCGCGCGCAGCGAAGAGGCAAATTGGGTGAGCACGACGGCGATAGCGTCGCCATCGAGAAATTCGGCGAGCGGGTCCAACTGGGCGGGCGTTACGCCTGCTTCGGAGAGCTCGGGCGTGATTCTCCACGAATCCCGCACATTGTGCTCGCGCATCCAGGTGGACAGCTGGTCTTCGTGAGTGGCGAGATTGTTGACCTGGCCGCGATATTCCTTGGCATGTTCGCTGACTTCGTCCTGCCACTTGCGCACGATGGCAAGGTGCTCGTCGGATAGACAGAGGCTGCCGAGACGGAATTTCTCGTGGCCGTAGACATGCAGCTCGTCGAGCAGGCCGGATGCGGAGCGCTGGGCGGCTGATGCCGGATTGTTCAACTCATGGGCAAGATTGCCGGCAAGCTTGCCGAGCGCGTTCAGCTTCTCCGTCTGCTGCTCCATGCGGGTGATTTCACGCACGCGGTCGAGCAGTACGCCAACGCAGCGCTGCGCCATGGAAGGCACGGCC
>JAATFH010000524.1 GCA_015655315.1 Terriglobales bacterium | reverse complement strand
TGCTTTACGGCCCGCGCCAGCTGCAGTTTGCCGCCAAGCTCTTCTTCTAGTTTCATCAGAAGAGCGGCCTCAATTAGAAAGCCTCGCTTACGCGAGGCTTTCTAATTTGCAGTTACTGTCCCTGTTTAAGTTTTAGTTATCCGTAATAACTAAACTCCAGGCAGCAAGCTAACCTTAAAGCTAACTTAAGGCTCCGACCTCACCGCGTGGATGAACAGCTTCAACAATCTCCAGTGCTCACCCATCACAGTATTTTCGGGATGGGTGTCTTTCGCGAACTCAATTCAGCGGCAAGAGTCGACACGTTTCTATCCGACGAAATCCACCTTCACCGGATGCGGAATGATTCCGCGCTCGTGTCCGAGCGTCAGCAGCTTGCGAATCGCCTCGCGCCCATCCTCGCCATAGTTCAGCGTGCGCTCGTTGACATACATACCGACAAATTTATCGGCGAGGTTCGTATCAAGATCGCGCGCAAACTGCATGGCATACGACAATGCCTCTTCGCGATGATCGAGTCCGTGCTGGATGCTGTCGCGCAGCGCCTGGGTCACCTTCAGCATCACGTCGTTGCCGAGTGATCGCCGGATGGCATTGCCGCCGAGAGGCAAGGGAAGCTTCGTCTCCTCGCGCCACCACTGGCCGAGGTCGATGATCTTATGCAGACCGCTCTGTCCGTAGGTCAACTGCCCTTCGTGGATGATGAGGCCGGCCTGGTAATTTCCGGCCAGCACTTCAGGAATAATCTTGTCGAAGGGAACGACAGCGGTTTCAATCTCAGGGGCAAAAAGCTTCAGCGCAAGATACGCGGTGGTCAGCGTTCCCGGCACGGCAACTTTGATTTTCTTCACTGCACTC
Organism: Terriglobales bacterium; assembly: GCA_015655315.1. Classification (GTDB taxonomy): domain Bacteria; phylum Acidobacteriota; class Terriglobia; order Terriglobales; family Acidobacteriaceae; genus Alloacidobacterium. The sequence continues at coordinate 5,616 of JAATFH010000524.1, read as the reverse complement.
AGGGAAAACTTCTGGCTGGCTACGATCATTGGCCCGTAGCCTTCACCTACGGAGCCGCCGCAGGCCATTAGCGTGTAGTTGTCCTGAATGTAAGGATAAGCGTGGAAGGAAATGGCCGATACATCGTAGAAAGCTTCGTTCATCGCCCTCTGATTCAGGGTTTCGATGTCGCAAAGCGTGTGCGTAAATTTGTAGCCGCTCACACGGACCTTATTCGTCGCCAACCCGTAAAACATGAAGGCGTCATCGGAATCCGGGCTGTGCGCAATCGTGATCTCGCGTATGGCAGGATTTGTGTGCGGTTCGGCAGACTCAGTTTTTGGAGAAGAGGCGGATGCGGTCACTGCGGGTTTGATTCCTTTCTACTTCTATGAGGCACGAAAATACTCTTCAATGTGCTCTCGCAATGGGTGGGGAAAATCAGCGGCCAACCGTTTCTTCCATTCTACGCACACGCAGCCAGCCTGCGGTGATAGCCGCAGCCGCGCAAACCTTGAGTGCATCGCCGGGAAGAAAGGGAACGACTGAAAGAGAAAGCAAATTGGAAAAATTCTGATGTGTTACCACGGACATCCATACCGTGCCCGAAGTCAGGATGACAAGATCGCCTGCAGCGGCGGAAATCAATCCTGCGGCGAATCGATGGCCCCGCAGTTTGCGGTACAGAAAGCTCACCAGCGCGGCCACAAACGGATACGACATCAGATACCCGCCGGTCGGCCCTAACAGTTGCAGCATGCCACCGGGACCCTGCGGCGTAAACGCGGGCAGGCCAGATGCGCCTTCCACGAGGTAAAGCGCAAGCGCGGCAAATGCGGCAGCGGGCTCCAGCAGCAGACCGAGCAACAGCACCGCGAAAGGTTGCAGCGTCATTGGAACGGGAGTAAAGAACAGCGGCACGGACAGGTGCGCGCAAAGGGCAACCAGCGCGCTGCCCGCGACAATCGAAGCAATCCAGCGAACGGACGGGTGAACGCGCGCGCCGATAGCAACTGCAGAGGCTGTCGAGGTCTGGGCCATAAATCTGTCTTCTCCCTGTTCTATTCGGAGTCGGATTTCGAAACAGTTTCGGGTTCCTGGTGCGTCTCCGGATGCTGCGCAACGCGCGCTTCGTGCCTGCGTATGTGACGGGCAACCGCTATGGCTGTCCAGATGAGCGCAAAAATGCTCAGGACGAAAACAACGTAAAGCACGCGCATGGGCAACTTGAGGATAACAAACCTGAGCCTGCTATTCGAGAGATTCGTCGATCCATTTCAGATACGCGGCACTGCCTTGATTCACAGTCAAAACTAGAAACTCGGGAATATCGTAGGAATGCAGTCTGCGGACAGCGACTTCTAACTCCTCCAGTTTTTCCACACGAGTTTTTATCATCAGCGGTATCTCGACCGCTTCCTCGATCATTCCCTGCCATCGGTAAACAGATTCGACGCTGCCGCCGATATTTACGCACGCAGCCAGTCGCTCCTCTACCAGGGTTCGCGCCAGGTTCTTTGCCTCCTCGATGGAGGATACCGTCGTAAGCACAACCAAATATGGTCCCATCCATGACTCCGGCATTCGATCTGCAGCGAGTGGTTCGAATCCTGTCCTCAGTGCCGGTCAATCATGAGACCGACGATTTAAGATAACCAGGGAACTGGGCGGTGTCTCGCTCGCTGCGTGCATCCTAGAACGCATACCGTATTCTACTCAGCGGAAGGACGTGCCGGCTGGGCTGGCTATTTGCCAAGGTTGGTTCCTTTTATTCACGAAGGTAGAACTTCTACTTGACGCCGGAAGTAAAAGAAAAATTTACTGAAAGTGGGAGGTGGATTCCAGATCGCGAGCTGTTTTGAGCAAACGACCGGGAGTGCTCGCTTAAACGCCGCAATTGCCGATAAACAACGATGGGCACGAACCGCACGTCGTGCCTCGAAGCACCAGAAGGGAAGAGGCCTCACTCCGTGAGGCGGGTATAGAGTAGTGAAACAAGGCGCACAAAATCCGAACCTCATCCGCGCCGCCGGATTTGTTTATCGCATGCGGAGACGGCTGGCCACGGCCGCCGCGATTGCGCTTGCTGTTTTTCTGGGATATCACGTTATTGTTGGCCAGAACGGCGTTACCGCCTACCAGCGGAAGCGCCTCGAAGATAAAGATCTTCAGAGGCAGATCCAGCAACTGCAGGACGAAAACTCCCGCATGAAGGATCATGTCGACCACCTGCAGAACGACCCTGACGCCATCGAACACGAGGCGCGGGCGCGCCTCCACTATACGCGTCCGGGCGAAGTCATCTACACCCTGAACGACAAGGCGGGGGACAAGGCTCCCTCGCCCGCTCCAGCGACCAGGTAACCTCAACTGGCTCGTGGATCGCGCGGTTTTGCGTTCTGATACATCGGCGGCGAAAAGAACTCCGGCCTTAAATCAGGCATCAAAATCCAGTGACTATGCGTATACATATGCTTATCGCTGTCTTGTCGCTGGCCGCAGCAACTCTGCAGGCCCAACAATTGCCCAACGGTCAGCAACAAAAGCTTTTTGACCTGACCAACCAGGCTCGCATGGATCAAGGTCTGCAACCGCTCCATTGGGACGCGGCGCTCGCTGCCGCAGCGCAGGCACATGCGCAGAAGATGTTGGACCAGCATTCGCTCTCCCACCAATTGCCGGGAGAACCGGACCTGCAAACGCGGGCCGCGCAGGCCGGCGCCCACTTTCGCGAGATAGCCGAGAATGTGGCCATGGGCAACGGCGCCGAAGGCGTGCAGAAAGAGTGGATGAATTCGCCGCCGCACCGCGCCAATATACTCGATCCAAAACTTGACCATGTTGGCGTAGGCGTTGTCGAACACGCGGGTTACTGGTATGCCGCCGTTGTCTTCGACAATGCAGTCGAATCCATGGATTCGAATCAGATCGAACAGAAGATTTCCGGCCTGCTTCGCCAACACAATATCGATCCATCCCGCTCTCCCGATGCTGCCCGGAAAGACTGCGCCGCAGACGAAGGAGACGCGAGCGGCACACGCCCGCTCTTTGTCATGCGGTGGGAGGGGTCGAATCTCGACCATCTGCCCGAGCAGTTAGAACAACGGCTGAGCACCGGCAGATACAAGATGGCATCGGTAGGAGCCTGCAGCAACCAGCAGACGGCAAACCAGGGATTTACTACTTACCGCATTGCGGTGCTGCTGTACTAGCCAGCCTGTGCATGTTGGACACTTCCTTAATGCGCGGCTTCGATGTCGGCGATTTCCAGTTCCAGGCCGCCGAATTCGGGGTGGTCGTTTTCTCGCAATTTATAGGCGAGATGGATGATGCTGTCCTGCTCGATGTTCATTGAGCGTATGTGTTCGGCCCAGTGCCAGCCTATGGCCGGAAAGGTGATGGCGCGTGGGCCCTGGGCTAGTTGCAGGCGGACGTGCTTGTCTTTGATATAGCGTGGCGCCGCCGCTACGCGCACGTTGTGGGCAACGAAGACCGGCTCTTCATTACCCATGCCGCAGGGTTCCATGCGGCGCAGCCAGGTGAAAAGCGCGGGCGTGATGCGGTCGAGCGGCAGGCTGGCGTGGATGGTGAGCGGGCTTCCCAGCGCGTCTTCTGCGAGGTTTGCCTTTGCGTAGGTGTCGAGTCGCCGACGGAGTTCGGGAACGCTGGAAGAGGGAAGCGAGAAACCTACGGCGTGGGCGTGTCCGCCGAATTTTGTGAACAGGTCGTGACAGGTTTCGATGGCGTTGAGCAGATGGAAGCCTAGGATGGAGCGGCCTGAGCCGTGGGCTGTTCTGTTTGAGTGTCTGCTTTCCCACCCTTCGCTCGGCTCAGGATGGGGCACCCCTTGTTCGTGCTGATCGATGCTTAAAAGCAAATCCTTCGACTCCGCGTTTTGCGCTCCGCTCAGGATGACAGCGTTGGCTAGGATAGTGGCTTCCTCTTCGTGAGTGATGACCAGGGCTGGCTTGCCGGTCTGGTCTACGATGCGCGAGGCGAGGATGCCGACGATGCCTCGGTGCCAGCCTTCTCCGTCCATCACAATGCAGCGGGCGTCTTGAAAGGCCGGGTCTTTCAGGCGCTCTTCAATTTGGGCGAGGATGGCGGCTTCTGTTTCGCGGCGGTCGGTGTTGAGGCGTTCCAGCTTTTGGGCTAGATCTTGCGCGCGCTGTGGCTGGCGCGTCGTAAAGAGTTCGACTACATCTGAGGCGATGTCCATGCGTCCGGCGGCGTTGATGCGCGGCGCGAGGCGGAAGGCGATGTCGATGGGTGTGAGTTTGCGCTGCGATGGGTCGAGATTTGCGGCTTTCATCAACTCGCGCAGTCCAGCGTTGACGGGGCGGCGGAGGCCGTCCAATCCCAGTGCGACGAAGGTGCGGTTTTCTCCAAGCAGCGGGACGGCGTCGGCTACGGTGGCGATGGCCAATATTTTTAGGAACGATGGCAGGATTTTTGAGCGAGCTCGCTCGGCGTCGTGCGCTTCGAGCAGGGCCTGCGCAAGTTTGAAGGCGACCCCGGCGCCGCAAAGATGCTTACATGGGTACGTGCAGTCGGGCTGGTTGGGGTTGAGGACTGCTAATGCGTGCGGGACGTTGGTGCCGGAGGCGGGATCGATTTCAGGCAGGTGGTGGTCGGTGACGATGAGGTCGAGGCCGAGGGCTTCGGCGGCGCGGGCGGCGGCGAAGGCGCGGATGCCGGTGTCGACGCTGATGACGAGGCGGACGCCTTCGATGGCGGCGGTTTCGAGGACCTCGTCGCGCATGCCGTAGCCTTCTTTGAGGCGGTGCGGGACGTGGAAGCGGACTTCTCCGCCGAGCATTTCGATGGCGGTTTTGAGCAGGACAGTGGCGGTGGTGCCGTCTACGTCGTAGTCGCCGTAGATGAGGACGGGCTCGCGGTTCTGGATGGCTTGTTGCACGCGCGGGACGGCTGCGCGCATGCCGCTCATGGCGTAGGGGTCGTGGAGGTGCTCAAGCTGCGGATGGAGAAAGCGGGCTACGTCTTCCGCTGTGCGTAGGCCGCGGGCTAATAGTAATTCGGCGACGATGAGCGGAAGGTTTGCGGCGCGTGACAGCTCTGCGGCTGCGACAACGTTCTTGTCAGTGCCGTCTGAGGCGCTGTTTTGCTTGTAAATCCAGTGTTTGCGCGACGGCTGTCTACGCGCCGCCGCGCCGGTGGCAACGGTTGCGCTCACAATTATTCGTCTTCGCTGTCGTTCTGTTCGAAGACTATGTCGCTGAAGTCCTCGACGGATTCGAGCAGCTGCTGGTAGCGCTCGTACCAGGGCGTGGACGACTCGTGCAGGAACGCGACGCCCTGATGAACGAAGCCGAGCTGGATGTATCCCAGCTTGCCGACATAATTCACCAGCGACTGCGCCTCTTCGACATCGGCGCTCTCGTCGTTGGGATAGTCAAGGTCCTGCAGCTCTTCGAGGAGCAGCTCAAGATCTTCCTTTTCGAGGGTGACGTCGCTCATCGTGACAAAGGGCGCGCTGGCGGCTTTGGCGGTTTCGACGAAGTCCTTCCAGCTGTCAGGGTTGGCTTCGTCTTCCCACATCACGGTGGGCACGTCGTCGCCAACGTAGCCAGGGAGGCGTCGCATTCCATGGCCTTCAATGAAGGCGATCATGTCGTC
>JAATFH010000269.1 GCA_015655315.1 Terriglobales bacterium | reverse complement strand
GCTCGCAAGTCAACTAGGCCTGTTTCGCTTTAATGGCTTGCGTTTTGAAGCATATACGCCACCCGCTGGCATTTCGTTTCCTTCATCTAACATCTTGGACGTATTTGGTACGCGGGACGGCGGACTATGGGTATCATTCGCCTCGTCCGGGGCAGCTTATATAAGAGAGAACAGGGTTGTGGTGATTGATCTACCAGACCTTCAGTTGCACTCATTTGCTGAGGACCTCGACGGCCGTGTCTGGGCGACAGCGATAATGAGCCTTCGTTATTTCGACGGAACAACCTGGAGAGAGTTTAGAGATCCCAGGTTAGTCGGAAAACGAATCTGGAGCATGTTTTGCGACCGGTCGGGAGGACTATGGATTGCGACGGAAAAGGGCATTTTCTTCCTTCCCCGTAAAGGAAAGTCGTTACAACAGATAGGTCGACCCTCGAATGTAACTTACATTAGGCAGTCCCCGAGCGGCGAATTATGGATGACTGATTGGTCAGGTAATATTCGTCCGGTTTTTAGCGGTCCTAATGAACGGCAACCTAAACCTCTCAAGCTCGGAATAAGCGCGAGCTTTTTATTTGATCGGGACGGCAGCCTTTGGATCCTTACTGGCGGGAAAGGCATCGCCCGGCTGCGTCACTTCAACGCCACTAGAGTGCCGCACGGTGGTGATTCGAACCCAGGTATCGAGTGGTTCACTTCAGCGGATGGTCTCACTAACAATTTTATTGCCAATGCTATCGAAGACCCAGAAGGCAACATCTGGATCGCAACACTTCGCGGGTTGGACAGATTCAGACACAGTGATTTCGCGCCCGTCAGAATGAATCCAGAGGCAAAGGAGTTCACCTTACAAGCAGCACAGGGCGGCGGCGTATGGGTAGGGAGTACAAGAAAACGCCCAATATCGCTTATTCGAGGAGAGAATACTTCTTTCAGAGGTCCTTGGGCAGAAGTTGCCAGCGTGTGCCGTGATTCAAAGGGGATCATTTGGTGGGGAGGACATGGTGGCCTTTGGAGGCAAGATGGAAAGCGATTCTCATTCTATCCACAACCTAAGCAGTTTGCGTTTGATTGGATTTGGCAAGTGATCCCAGCCAATGAGACCGGGGGATTGTGGTTGCGCATGGGAGACGTGGGCCTGATGTACTTCAAAAATGGTATTTGGTCGGACACGCAAAAGCAGCCAGGATTACCTGGCGTTGCTACAAGCGCCTCCTTTTATGAGAATGAACAACGCACCTGGTTTGGCTATAAAGGAAATCGAGTTCTTGAATTGTCTGGCGGAAAGGTTAAGGTATACACGGATGCGGATGGTGTGAATGTGGGGCGTATCAGAACGATTCGCGGAACGAAAGGTTTGGTTTGGCTTGGCGGCGAGACCGGGCTGGAAGTTCTAAGGAACGGTCGCTTTGTGAATATTCATTCGACAGGATCGGTGCCGATTGGCTTGGTAAATGGAATTCTTGAGGCATCGGATGGTTCCTTATGGTTGAACGAATCGCATGGAGTGCTTCGTATCTCTCCCGCTGACATCGAGGAAGTATCGAAGGATCCAGACTACCTAGTTTCGCCACGAAGATTCGATTCTCTCGACGGCTTGCCTGGGGCGGGCCAAATTGGAGGCAGTTCCACACTGCTCGAATCTGAGGATCGGAGAATTTGGATTGCAACAGATGGTGGATTAGCTTGGATTGATCCCGCTAGAGAGCAGGTAAATACATTTCAACCTTCGGTCTTGATCACCGATGTGCATACCGATGCCAGGGACTATCCGAATCCTTCACAAGTGACACTTCCTGCGGGCACGACAACCGTACGTTTCAACTATGACGGGTTGAGTCTTTCAATACCAGAGCGATTGCGATTCAAATACAACCTCGATGGGGTTGACGATGTGTGGCACGACGCAGGCACTCGGCGGGAAGTAACCTACAACAATTTGCGGCCTGGGCACTATCAGTTCAGAGTCGTGGCCAGCTATAGCGATGGGATATGGAATACGCATAACGCATCGCTCCAACTGTCGGTTCCTCCGCTGTTCTATCAGACAATCTGGTTCCGTGCGCTAGTTGTTTTAGTTTCTGCCATGTTGGTCTGGATGCTTTTCCTGGTACAACTTCGGGAGTCGAATGAGCGGATTGAAGCCCAGCTCGGGGAACGCCAGAGGGAACGTGAACGGATCGCTCGAGAACTTCACGACACTCTTCTTCAGGGATTTCAGATGCTCGTACTGCGATTTCAAGTGATTACGGACACGATGTCACCGGATAATTCCACAAGAAGACTGATGGAAGATAGCTTGTCTCGCGCTGAGCGGACTTTGCAGGAAGGGCGCGACAAAGTAAATGATCTGCGGTCAGATACCGAATCCGGCAATGATCTGGCGGTAAACCTTGCCCAATTTGGTCGCGGATTGAGTGCAGAGAGTCAAACAAGATTTCGGATCGCTATGGAAGGTGATCCAAGGGTCATCCATCCCGTCGTTTGCGAAGAGATTCAGATGATCGCTCGAGAGGCGATAACCAACTCCTTCCGACACGCAAACGCGACTTTGATCGAATGTGTGATTCAGTTTGCGCCAAGGCACTTCTTATTTGTCTGCAGAGACGATGGATGCGGCTTCCCCGACCGGGTCTTTGAGACTAAGAGTAACGAGGGGCACTGGGGTTTAGTGGGCATGAAGGAGCGAGCGAGGAAAATCGGCGCTGTGCTCCATATCAGCCGAGGTGAGACCTGCGGGACCAAGGTTGAGTTGAAATTGAGGGCTGGCATCGCTTACGCTGCGAATGACGGCGCGGGACTTTTTGCCTTATTCAGACACCGGCGGGGGAATGACCCGGGAGAGCGATGAGCTGCGAGTTAAAAGTTTCCTGATTAGTCAGTACTCGCATGGCTCAAAGCCGGAACCGATGGGGAACCCGGCCCCCGCAGCATGTCGGGAGCTATCGCAACCAATCTGTCCGCAGTCTGCGCAGCGGCGCGGGTGCAGTCTGACGCCATCCGTGGCAAGGCACTCCACACCGGCACTTCGAGTCGGATTGATTTCAGGATGAGCGTTCACGCATACGCTCGCGTAGTGGTCGCCACAGTCTGTCCCCCACGTGGCCGCGGCTCGGACCGTACACATCCAGCTCACCCCCAACTCT
>JAATFH010000490.1 GCA_015655315.1 Terriglobales bacterium | reverse complement strand
GCATCTTTTACCTGACGAGATAGAAATGTTTACCATTTCTGCTCGATTTTCGGGAGGGAATCGGGCGTCAGGTATTTGGCTGCGACATCTGCCTGGATGTCTGCCCGTGGAATCGCAAGTCCCCCGTTGCAGCAGATCCAGAACTCCAGGCACGCACAGAGTTAGTGAATCCCGCGCTCCACTGGCTTGCAGAACTCGATCGAGAGGCGTTTGGCAGGCTCTTTTTCGGATCGCCCATCAAGCGAGCCAGGTTTGAAGGTCTGCAGCGCAACGTTGCCATCGCCATGGGCAACAGCCATTCCCCGCGTTTTTTGCCGAAGCTCCGCGAATGGGAACAAGGTGAAGATTTAGTCCTGGCGGAGGCGGCAAGCTGGGCCATCGATCAGATCGAAAACCGTTCCTGAGCAAGCAGGCCATAGATCCGGGCGGGCAGCGATGCCAATGTCATCTGCGGAGAGATCCTGCGCTGAATTTTCACAAACCTCTGCCATAATATGGCCCATGCCCAAATCGATGGCAATCATAGGCGCATCCGGCTCAGTTGGCAGCACATTGGCAGCGCAGGTGTTGAGAAGCCAGATGCTGGAGGCCGGGGATCGCCTTCAGCTGGTTGGCCGAGGCTCCTCAGCCAGCGAAACCAGGCTGCTCGGCACTCGCATCGATCTGCTCGATGCCTTTGACGACGAACGTGTCGAAATCGAAGTCGTGCCCAAAATCATCGACGTCGATGCCGATATCGTAATCATAGCCTCCGGCGTGGGCATGTCTCCAAAATTCACCAGCCGCAGAGACATGGGCGCTGCGAATCGCGGAATCTTCGAGCACATCGCCGAGCAGTGTGCCAAAAGAGTTCCGGAAGCGCTCTTCATTGTCGTCAGCAATCCGGTCGAGCTTGCGGTGCACATTCTTTCCAGCAGACTGGATCGACGGCGAGTCATTGGTATGGGCGCGCAGCAGGACTCTCTGCGCTTTGCCCGCGCCATCGCCAAAGACCTCGGTGTCAGCCGCCGCGACGTGCGCGCGAGCGTTCTCGGTGAGCACGGTCAGGCTATGGTTCCGCTCTGGAGCACCGTGGAGGTTTTGACGTCCGGTCCTCGTCTGCTCGATGCATTGGATCGTCTCAAGGAGAAAAGTGCCAGCACGTCTCTGCACGAGCGAGTCGCAGCCCTCCAGGCCAAAGTAGCGCAGTTGCTACAGTCGGGTCGCGTTCCCGAAGCTTACGAAGCCGCGCGCCATGCCTTGCCGGATGCGCGCATCTTCGTCGAGCCGTTTATTACGGCCTATACGATGCGCTCTACCCCGAATGCGACATCCAATGCAACCCTGCACTGCCTGGCAGCGACACTGGCCAACGACCGGCGGCGTGTTCACGGCCAGGTGATGTTGCAGGGAGAGGTCCTCGATTTATACGGGACCTGCGGAGTTCCCATCACACTGGGTCGCGACGGCTGGCGCCCTGAGTCACTGGATTGGCTGAGTCTGGAAGAGAAGCAACTCGTGATTAACTCGGTCGGTTCGATCGGCGAATTCATCTCGTCGGTCCTGAACCAGCAGGAGCCTGTGGCGTGCGATGCAGGCCCAACCGACTGAAGAGGCTGCCGAACGTTTAGACTTCGAGACCGATGGAGCGCATCAGTTCCAGCGCATTTGTAGTTTGAACAGTGCCCGGAGTCAGCTTGTAATCGAAACGCAGCCGTCCATCTTCGAGCTGGTCTGAGAAGTGAAAATTGGCTGCGTGCTCTTTCATGTTCTCTGCGATTTTCGCCAGTGCCAGGTCATGAGTCGTGATGAGCCCAATCGCCCCCTGTGCTAGCAGGTGACGCACGAACGATTCTGTGCCCACACGCCGGTCATGGGAGTTTGTTCCAGAGAGAAGCTCATCGAGTAAAAGAGAACGGGCACGCGGTCTTTGCTCATCTCGTCGATCGTTTTCAGGCGCAGTATCTCGGCATAAAAGCGCGAAAGCCCACCCTGCAGCGAATCGAGGATGCAGATGGAAGCCGCCACCGCCAGTTCCGACAATTGAAGCCGCCGGGCGCATACCGGCGCTCCCGCCTGCGCGAGAACGACGTTGATGCCAACGGAGCGGATAAACGTGCTCTTGCCCGCCATGTTCGGACCACTCACGACGATCATCTGCAGGTTGCCATCGAGTTCCAGATCGTTCGCCACTGCATGACTTCGCGGCAGCAGCGGATGAGCCATCGATTCAGCATGCAGATACGGGCCGTCTTCTACAAATTCCGGAAACACATCTTCGGGGTGCTCATAGGCATAACATGCGAGTGCCGTCAGCGCCTCGACTTCGCCGGTGATTTCTATCCAGCGGCGCACATTCAGTCCATGTGCTGCTCGCCATGCTTCCGCAGCGATTACCCACAACGGCGTCCAGAAGGTAAAAAGATCCAATACTTTTACGAACCAGTTTTCGTGAGCATCGGGCCACGTGACACGCTTATCCAAGCGGCAAATGACTTGTGACGGGCATAGTGCGTGGGAGCGAAGTCCCGTTTGCAGCCCCGTCAGTTTCTGTGACGAGAATTGCGCCTGCTCAATTTCTTTTAGTACTGACGACAGAATATTCAGGTCATGCGAAGCCTCATCGATCTGAGCGACGGCATGCTGCACCCGGGGACGAAGCCTGTAGGTAAGGGCGAGATTCAGCAGGCTCATCAAGAGCGCGGCAAGTCCCCAGTCCCACAAAAACCACGCTGCAATGCTGAAGATCCAGCACGTCGCCAGCAACGGCAGGGCAATCCGCAAGATTTGGTGAGGACCCACGCGCGTCGTTGATTCGCTCCATGCCGTCAGGGATTCCGGATGAACTCCAATGCGGACGTCTTCGCCTGCCAGCGCCAGCCGCTCGCGGAAATCGAGGTTCGCCGCAAGCTCGCGGATGGCGTCGCTACGCAAGGCAATCTCTTCAAGAGAAGCGCGATTCAGCAGCCATGTGGCGAGCGTGCTTTCACCGGCGCGGGTTCTGGAGGTGCAAAGCAATTCAAAGAGACTGCCTTTACCGAAGATGTCGAGATCGCGGGCGTAGGGATGAGAAGGATCGAGGAACTGTTCGCCTGTCTGTCCTTTGCCCGGCCACTTGTCGTCAAGACGTTCGATGCCCTGTTCGTAAAAGCTGCGCAGCCGGGTACTGCGGCGAAGGGATCGAAGTATGCGCTCGTGCCATGCGAAGAGGGCCACCAGAACTGCGATCGGCACAAACACATAACCGATTTGCGCCGTGTGATATTTCGCAAGCCAGACGACGAGCACGACAATCGTCAGTCCGACGGCAATTTTTGCGACCGCAAACAGCGTGTCCAGCTTGGAATAGCGAGCGGCCGCATTCTTTAATGTGTCGATTCGCGAAACATATTCGTCTCTGGGGCGAGGTGTGGGCATCGTCTTTATTATCGCAAGTCGACGGCGGTAATTTCAGGCGTCCTCATTTGCGGCTTGACAACGCCACATATTTGGCTAGCATATGTTGCTATGAAACATATGGCTGCGCAAGTGTTCGACCGGGAACTGAAAAAGGGAAGCGCAGAGCTTCTGATTCTCTCACTCATAGAGCATCGGGCGAGGCACGGCTACGAGATCAGCAAGCTCATCGAAGAGCGCTCGGGCGGCGTCCTGAAATTCAACGTCGCCTCGTTTTATCCCTTGTTGTACCGGCTGGAAGAGCGTGGCCTGATTGCAGGACGCTGGGTAGAAAAAGCTGGCCAGCGGAGACGACGGTACTACCGGCTGACGGCGCAGGGAAAAGACGTACTGAAGACACACCGCGCAACGTGGCTCGATTTCGTGAACGCAATCCACCGCATTACGGAGGCTGAAAATGCCTGACTGGTCCAAAGAAATACGCACCGCCATTGCCGGCCTCAATCTTGAGCCGACGCGTGAAGAAGAAGTCGTGGAGGAACTGAGCCAGCATCTGCGCGACCGATACGACGAGATGCTCGCCGGCGGCGCCGATGCGGAGCAGGCATACCAGACTCTCCGCGCCGAACTTCAGGACGGCACCCTATTGAAAGAATTAGCGCGCATGGTAGCCAGAGCCCGAGAGCCGTTAGCCGCGGGCAGCAACGGACAGAAAGGATTTCTGAACGGTTTGGGTAGAGATCTGCGCTATGCCATGCGTCAGCTCAGGCAGAGCCCGGGATTCGCTATGGTCGCAATCCTCTCGCTTGCTTTAGGAGTTGGCGCAAACACTGCCATTTTCCAACTGCTCGATGCGGTCCGCCTGCGCCTGCTGCCGGTGAAGGCCCCGGAAGAATTGGCCGCGATCAAAATCACGAATGCTACCGGCGGCCGGACCGGCAGCTTTGTATCCAGCTATGCCGACCTGACCAGCGGCATCTGGAATCTGCTTCGCGCCCAGCAGCAAGGTTTCTCAAGTATCGCGGCATGGTCACCGCAACAGCACAATCTTGGCCAGGGAGGCGAAGCCCGCAACGCCAATACGCTGCTGGTGAGCGGTGATTTCTTCTCCACGCTCGGCCTCAGTCCGGTCATCGGACGTTTGTTGTCTTCCTCGGATGACTATCGCGGTTGTGGCGCGCAGGGCGTCGTTCTCAGCTATTCCTTCTGGGGGAAGGAATACGGCGGCCGGGACACAGTACTGGGCAGCAAAATTACACTGGATCGCCAGTTATTTCAGGTCATCGGCGTGACGCCGCCTTCGTTTCATGGGGTGGATATTGGCCGCGATTTTGACATCGCGATTCCTCTCTGCGCGGAACCGGTTTTCAATAGCAAAAATCCGTGGAGCGACGATCCGCAGACCTGGTGGCTGGCTGTGATTGGCCGCCTCAAGCCGGGCTGGACGCCTGAACGCGCATCGGCGCAGCTGGCAACTATATCGCCGGGAATTTTTGCGGCGACGTTGCCCGGCAAGTACGACCCGATCAACAAGAAGGACTATCTGCGCTTCCAGCTGGGCGCCATGAAAGCGGACAAGGGGGTTTCCTCTTTACGAGGCGAACACGATCCCTTGTATATCCTGCTGGGGCTGTCCGGACTGGTGCTGCTGCTTGCATGCGCGAATTTGGCGAATCTGCTGCTGGCGCGGGCCAGCGCACGGCAGCGCGAAATGGCCCTCCGGCTCACACTGGGAGCATCGCGGGCACGTCTCATGCGGCAGGCGCTGGCTGAAAGCCTGTTGCTGGCGGTAATCGGCACGGCGGCAGGCGTGGGCCTGGCACAACTGCTGAGCCGCGCCTTGATTTCGATGTTGGCTTCCGGGCAGAACAGCATTTTCCTGGACGTATCGATCCACTGGCGAATCCTCGGCTTTGCCGCTGGACTGGCTGTGCTCACCTGCATTCTGTTTGGACTGACACCGGCCCTGCAGGCTTCGCATGTCGATCCGGGCGCGGCGATGAAAGCGAATGGACGCGGCGTGACATCCGGACGCGAGCGTTTCCTGCTGCGCCGTATCCTGGTCGTTACACAGGTAGCCCTGTCGCTGGTCTTGTTGACTGGAGCACTGCTCTTCGCCCGAAGCTTTCGCAATCTGCTCACGCTCGACGCGGGATTTGAGCAGGACCACATCCTCGTCGCCAGTTTTGATTATTCACCGCTGCAGGTTCCGCCCGCTCGTCGCGTTGCCTATAAGCGAGAACTCACGGAACGCATGCGTGCCATTCCCGGCGTCCAGTCGGTGGCAGGAATATTCATCGTGCCGATCAGCCACAGCGGGTGGGACGACAACATCGATGTGCCAGGCGGCCCGCAGCGTCAGGACACGCAATTCAACTCCATCTCTTCCGGCTTCTTTCAGACGATGCGTGTGCCGATGCTTGCGGGCCGCGACTTCAATGAGTCCGATAAGCCCGACTCGCCGCGCGTGGCCATCGTGAATGAAGCGTTTGCCCGGAAGTATTTCCAGGGAGCGAACCCTGTGGGCAAGGTGGTCAACAATTCCGAAAAGCCGAGCGATACGTACCAGATCATCGGCCTGGTAAAAGACACGAAGTATCACAGCCTGCGGGAAGACTTTCTGCCTACTCTTTTCGTCGCTACTTCGCAGGAAAAAGAACCGGGCGAGGGCTTGACGTTGATGATCCGGTCCAACGAGTCGATGGAGTCACTGGCTTCCTCGGTCAAACGCGTGGCACAGGATATGAGCCCGGCCATGGTGCTCACGCTTTCTGTCTTCAAAACCCAGATCCGAGACGACCTGACCGGAGAACGTCTTATGGCGACGCTCACCGGCTTCTTCGGAGTTCTGGCAATCGTTCTCGCCATGGTCGGTATTTACGGGGTTATTTCTTACATGGTGGTCCGGCGCAGAAACGAGATCGGCGTTCGCATGGCACTTGGCGCCGCGCGCGGCAGAATCCTGTTCATGGTCCTGCGGGAATCGATTGTTCTGCTGGGAATTGGAGCAGCGATCGGAACCGCTCTCGCGCTCGCCGGCGGCACCCTCGCCGGTTCTTTCCTCTTCGGATTGAAGGCGCACGACCCTGTCACGCTTGGCGGTTCGATCCTTGGCCTGGCGGTGATCGTCGTCCTTGCCAGCTTCATGCCTGCCCGCAAGGCTGCAAGCGTCGATCCGATGGTCGTGCTGCGCGAAGAGTAGCAAACGGTCTCCCTAAAAACGTGCAGGGAGCCGTTTGCAGAAGAAGTTGTGTATGAGAGTCTAGGCGTTGCGTGTTACGTTGGCCGCGTTCAGCCCTTTTGGCCCCTGCTGGCACTCAAACACGACTGCCTCGCCCTCGTTTAATGTTTTATACCCATTATCCAGAATCGCGGAGAAGTGAACGAAGACATCCTCACCCGTTGAACGCTGGATAAACCCATAGCCCTTGGCCCCATTGAACCACTTCACAACACCATTCTCTTTCACATCTACTCCTTTCCGCTATTGCTCTGAAAATGCACTGAAAACACCAAGAGCCGCCGTTACCGCATCGGCAGCCCCACGCGCTGACAATAAATTTCCAGAGGAGTGAACCAAAACAAACAAAACGGCCTTCCAACTAATACTCATTTGCCCTAAAGCAAATCGTGCCTATGTTATGGCAGGAAACGGAGTTGGAAAGCAAGTAAAAAATGTGGTGTAAATGCTGGAGTTGTAAGATGTTACGAGAGGTCAATGTACTCTGGTAACCAGTAGTGCGGTACTCCGGCTTTATGTGCGGCTTTACGTATGAGACGGACACGGGTTCAGCTTTGGTAGCATCTCGCATAAGTAGATATATGCATGCATCTCCCCCGCAAATCGAAACGCCGTCAAAGCCACAACCGGTACATCTGCTCTCCGGCTCTGTCTTCTGGAGACAGGTGGTATCGCTGGTCAAGTATCTGACGCAGACGGAGGTGCATACCTATGCCTTCAGCGTCGCCGCGAACGCCATTCTATCGCTCTTTCCTTTCATTGTGATGATGTTCACGATAGCCCGGCGCGTTTTTCATTCCCAGGCCATGGTCGACGTGATCGGGGACATGCTCCACTATTTCCTGCCGGCAAATCAGGACTTCGTCGTGCGCAATATGAGCCTGCTGGTCAACGCCCGGGGCGACGTGCAGCTTGCCGCGGTCTTCATGTTGCTGGTCTCGTCCACAGGCGTCTTTCTGCCGCTTGAAGTGGCGCTCAATCGCGTCTGGGGAGTGACGAAAAACCGTTCCTACTGGATGAATCAGCTGGTTTCTCTGGGTTTGGCTCTGGCTGTCGGTCTGCTGGCACTGACCTCCATCGCTTTTACGGCAGCGCAGAACCGGGTCCTCGGAGTACTCTTTCTGGGAAAGACCAACAATATCTTCTATTCATTTTTCGAGCATGCGTTTCTGCAGATTTCTGCGGCGTTCTTAAGTGTCGCCATCTTTTTTGTCATCTACTGGGTGCTGCCGAACCGCAAGCTGCCGGTGAGCGCGGTGCTGCGTGCGGGAATCGTCACCGGTCTTCTCTGGGAAGGAGCTAAAGTGATTTATGTAAAGGTGCTTCCATGGCTCGATCTGCGCTCGGTCTACGGCCCTTTTTCCGTATCCGTCAGCCTGATGATGTGGGCTTTTCTTACTGGATTGCTCCTGCTGGCCGGGGCGCAATCCTCTGCGACACGGTATACCCTCCGTTTAGCGCACCAGGCAGATGTTGAGGCCGCGAAGGAAGCAGAAAACTGATGCATTTTTCCCGATTTTCCCGCACTCGCGCTACACTCAAGCAAAACATTAAGGGCGAAGCAAGAGCGAATACATGGGACAGGTAAAAAATTTTGAGGCTCGCGTTTTTCGCGTCCTTCGCCGCGAGCCGCCGCAAAGCAAGGTGCACCGCCTCGCGTTCTGGCTGCTGATTATCTATCTTGTGCTGATGCCGGGACGCCTCCTGCACGGAACTGCAGGCGCGATTTTCGGAGGGATCAGCTTCTTCACCCTCATGCTGTTGCTGGCTTTCTGCATTCCCCTGCTCTGGCGCTGGGTCGCCGGGCGTTTTCTGTGGAAGCTGAGCAACCGGCTCATCGTGACGTATGTGTTGATGGCTTTGACGCCGGTAGTGCTCTTTGTATTGCTGGCTATGATTGCCCTTTATGGGTTCAGCGGACAGTTTGCCATCTTTGCGGCCACGGCTGCATTGGAGGCCCAGCAGGAGCACTACGGGTCAGAGAACCGCGCCTTCGTGATGCACGTCGCGCGCGTTCTTGCCGCGGAGCCGGGCAGCAAGACTGTGGTTCTGCCCGAGATGGAAGACACCGCGTCCGGCAAACAGGATATCGGTGTCCAGATCGCGGCTTTTCAGAATGGCAAGCCGGTTTCCATCTCCCCGTCGAACCTGCAGGCCCCAGGCATAACGCGGATTCCGTCCTGGGCGCAGGACCGTTTTCGAGGAGTCGTGCTCGACAACGGCAAGGTCTATCTCCGCGCCATCGACATCGAGACGATCGGCAGTCATACAACAACTCTGATCACCAGCACGCCGATCGATAAAGCCAGCATCGACCAGGTGGCGCACGGCATCGGCAGGATTGAAATTCTTCCCAATCTCCCTATGAGCGACGAGACATCGGCCGGTGGAGAAAGGAGCAGGGTCGTCTTCAATAAGCCGTCGGAGTCGGGCGTAAGAGCGAAGATCAACGAGCACGAGCTGACGCGAGAAGAGATACGCGAGGGTTCGATCACCGGCGGTGTGCTGCCTCCCGCCCAGCATTTCTACGACATCCCCATTACCTTCTACGCCCCGCTCGAAACCCGGGATTGGGTGACAGGCAAATCTCACGACGCGCCGACGATCGTGACCTCCCGTCCGTCGCTGCTCTATCAGCAGCTGTTTATCCGCTCGCTGAAGGTTGCCACCGCGTTGCAGTACTTCCTGATCGGTGTGGCCAGCTTCTTCGGATTGCTCGAACTGATCGCCTTCGTCATGGCCGTGCGGTTGAACCGCACCATCACCCGTTCGGTGAACGATCTCTATGACGCAACCATAGAAATCGATCAGGGTAATCTCACGCACCGCATCAAGGTCACCCGCAACGATCAGCTTGCCGCTCTCGCCCGCTCGTTCAATCGTATGTCGTATTCGCTTGAGCGCCTGCTGGCCGAGCAGCGTGAGAAGGAACGTCTGCAGGGCGAGCTTGCGATTGCGCAGGAGGTCCAGGCGAACCTCTTTCCCCAGGGTTCAGTTTCTCTACCCATGCTGGAGCTGCATGGCGCCTGCTATCCCGCGCGTACCGTCAGCGGCGATTACTACGATTTCCTGACCTTCGGCGATTCCTCTCTCGGGCTTGCGTTGGGAGATATCAGCGGCAAAGGCATCTCCGCCGCGCTGCTGATGGCGACGCTGCACTCTGCTGTGCGCGCCTATCGCTATGCCGGCGAAGAGCTGGTGTCGGTTGGAAATCAATTCACCGCAACGGTACTGGAAAAAATCAGTGTGAACGGTTCGAATGGCCACGGCAGCGATCCCTTTCTCAAGCCGGCAAAGATTCTCGCGCAGCTGAACCGCCATCTTTATCGCAGCACGCAGCCGGAAAAATACGCCACACTCTTTCTCGCCCACTATGACGGGGCCACCAGCCAGCTCACATATTCGTGCGGAGGCCAGCTTCCTCCGCTGATTCTGCGCAGTGACGACAGCGTGACGCAGTTGGACTGCGGCGGAACGGTCGTGGGTCTGCTCGAGAATCCAACATATGATCAGGGAGTCGAGCAGTTGATGAGCGGGGACATCCTCATCGCCTACAGCGACGGCGTTACCGAACCGGAAAACGACTTCGGCGAATTCGGGGAAGACCGCCTCATCGATGTTGTGCGCCGCCATCGTCACATGCCGCTCGACGCCATCTCGGAGCAGGTCATGCAATCGCTGCGTAACTGGATTGGCGGCCAGGAACAGCCTGACGACATCACGCTGGTTCTCGCGCGCCAGCGCTGAATGTGGACGAGAAAAAGCGATGAAAACAGTAGAAAAGGGGAAAGTTTATCTGGTTGGGGCCGGTCCCGGCGATCCAGAGTTGCTGACTGTCCGCGCCTCCAATCTGATACAAAGTGCAGACTTCCTCTTTCATGACGACCTTGTCGCGCCGGAAATCCTGCAACTGGCCCACGCGCATACAGCAGTTCAAAATGTAGGCAAGAGAAGCGGAAGCAAGTCGATTACGCAGCATGAGATCAACACGCTGCTCATCCGTCATGCGCACGCCGGTCACAGTGTAGTGCGCCTCAAAGTAGGCGATCCGATGCTTTTTGGCCGCGCTGGTGAAGAAATCGAGGCGCTGCATAACGCCTCCGTTCCCTTTGAAGTTGTGCCTGGAATCACCGCCGCATTCGCCGCTGCGGCAAGCGTGCAGTTCTCGCTCACAGATAGAAGGCTCGCGTCGAAAGTCATCTTCCTCACCGGCCATCGCGCCACCGCGGACGAGCCCTGCTGGGGGCCCTTATCCGCCGATGCTACCCTCGTGATCTACATGCCCGGATCGGACTACGCACGTCTCGCCGCGCAGATTGTCGAATCGGGATTCGGACCGGAAACGCCTTGCGTGGTCGTTTCCAATGTCGCGACGCCGAGGGAGCGCACGCTTCATACAAGCGTCGGCGCATTGGCGCAGGCATCGCCCTTGCTGGCGCCTTGCGTCATTCTGGTAGGGAACGCGCTCGCCTTGAAGAATTCCTGATCGTTCGCTACTTGACGTGAAACGCCTTCACGACAATCGCATTTGGCTGTTTACCGGCTGGAAGCATGGTGAAGAGCGTACCGACGTGGTTGATTCCTCCCGGCGTACGGCTCATCACGCGCACTACGGACACGTCATTCGACCGCGCGTCGGTAGCCAGCAGCAGATGCCCTTCAACAGAAAACGCAAGTGCATCCGGCCCATCGCCTACATGTACGGTATTGATCGCTCTGCCGTCGTCGATCGAATAGACCTCGATCGATCCGGAATTAAATTTGCTGATCCACAAAGTGGAGTTGTCCGCGCTCACAATCGCGCTCGCCGGATGCGCGCCCACCAGATAAGCACCGCCCACTTCGTTGGCCTGCGTTGCAATCTCCGAGATCGTGTCGCTGCCAAAATTGGAAACGAAGATTTCGCCTCCGTCCGGTTTCAGCGCAAGATGCACCGGCGTCTGGCCTACTTCAAGAAATGTGAGCAGGCGGTCTGCATGCTCGCTGGCGATGGCACTGTCAGGATGCGCCAGTCCAACCACCATCACCTGATGCCCGCCCGAGCAGGCCACAAATGCTTTCGATGAATCGGGCAGAATCACGATATGCGTTGCAGCCGGACAACCGCTGAAGACGCTGCGTACTTTATACGATTGCGGTTCGATGACGGTAACGCTTCCGCTCGTGCGATTGCTGACGACCAGGCTCTTACCGTCCGGAGAAATTCGCGCCATCCCCGGTGCCTCGCCCGCGCCGATGACCGCAATCTCGCGTCGCGCCGCCAGATCGATCACCGAAACATTGTTTGATCCGGAATTGGCCACGTAGGCGCGTTCACCGTTCGCATCCACGTCGATGAAATAGGGCTTGCTATGGACGGGAATCGTTGCGGCCAGGGCATTCTTTTCCGCATCAATCACGCTGACCGAGCTGCTGTTCGTGTTTACCGCGTAGATTTCGTTTTTTACCGGATTGGCGGCAATTCCGGTGGGATTGTCACCAACGCGAATGACACGGTCCTGCCGCAGGTTTACCAGATCGAGAACGGTGACAGTATTGCTGCCCCCATTGGTGACGTAGGCGTACTCGCGGTAATCCGCCTCATACTGCGGAAAGTCACGCCGGCGGCAGGCTGCGAGCGGCGTCAGCAACAGGAGCAAAGCTGCGAGACAGGTCCGCCCATTCTCCGCAAAGCGAAAAATGAGACATACCTTCGCAGCTCTTGGAAAAGAGGCAGGGTCTAACTGGCCAGAGGGCATGCGTCTAACGTGAGGCCGCGCCTTCCGTGATCTGGATGCCATGCGGCACATTGCGTCCCAGCACGGCTGCGATCTGTGAGGCTTCCTGCATCAACTGCACATACTGCTCCGGGTATAGAGATTGCATTCCATCGGAGAGCGCCTTATCCGGCTGGTGGTGTACTTCGACGATCAGCCCATCGCAGCCCACGGCCACCGCCGCGCGCGCCAGCGGAATCACCTTGTTGCGCTTGCCTGTGCCGTGGCTCGGGTCAACGACGATGGGGAGATGGCTCAGGCGCTGCACCGCGGGCACGATGCTCAGATCGAGCGTATTCCGTGTATGGTCGGCGAAAGTGCGTACGCCGCGTTCGCAGAGAATGACCTGGTAGTTGCCTTCGCTCATGATGTACTCGGCCGCCATCAGGAACTCTTCGAGCGTGGCGGCAATACCGCGCTTCAGCAGGACGGGCTTCCGCTTGCGTCCCGCCGCCTTGAGCAGCGAGAAATTCTGCATATTGCGCGCGCCAATCTGGATCACGTCCGCATACCTGTCGACCAGTTCCAGCGCTTCGTTGTCGATGGCTTCGGTTACGATCCGTAACCCGAACTTTTCCCGAATCTCGGCCATGATCTTCAATGCTGACTCGCCCAGTCCCTGAAAGGCATAGGGCGATGTGCGCGGCTTGTAAGCTCCACCGCGGAAAAACTGCGCGCCCGCATTGGCGACCTGTTCGGCTACGGCAAAGGCCTGCTCACGCGACTCGATGGAGCACGGCCCGGCGATCATCGCCAGATCGCGTCCGCCGATGGTGGCGTTGGTGCCGGGGAAACGGATGACCGTATCTTCTTCCTTCGCGTCGCGGCTCACCAGCTTGTAGGGTTTGGAAACGCGGATGACTTCGGCGACGCCGGAAAGCTCCTCGATATTGCCGCGGTCAATCTCACCCTGGTTGCCGGTAATGCCGATGGCGGTGCGTTGCGCACCGGGGAGCGGGTGGGGACGAAAGCCTAATTGTTCGATGTGCTCGCAGACCGCCTGAACTTCTTCCGGCGTCGCCTGCGCTTTCATGACGACGAGCATGGATACGGGCCTTTCTGTAACTCTCAAGTGTATCGACTTCCTCGGCGAGGAAGCAATGAGAGTCAACCCCTACCCATGGTGATGAGACCGTTTCATGCGATCAACAACGCGGGAGTCTCAGCGAGCATACAAAATTTTTTGATTTTGAAACTTTTTTCCGGGAAATCTGTCTTCCGTACCAGAGAGGCAACACTCCAAAGTGCTCAGCTTCTTCAATAGCAGTAAACCCTCCTCGGACAACGAGGTTGCCGAAAGACAACCTCGTTGCTTTTTTCGTACAGGAATGCCGTGGCTCATGGGTTCCTCAGCGTGTCGGCAGAAATCTCCTCTAGGGTGTATCGACATATAGAACACCTTGGTTGTCATCCTGAGCGGAGTATGACGCGTTTCTGCGTCATACGCAGTCGAAGGATCTGCTTTTTCCTGGCTCCGCCCACATTT
>JAATFH010000182.1 GCA_015655315.1 Terriglobales bacterium | reverse complement strand
TTATCTGGTTGTTCTTCATCTCACAAACAACCTTCGGCACGGGGTCAGGCGCTTGAGGCGGGGGCGGTGGTGGCGGCGGTGGTGGTGGCGGCGGAGCAACCAACAGGGTTGCCATAGCTGCTTTGGGCAGCGCCTCCGGATAAATCAGCGGAACGAGAATCATCGCAGCAAGAATCGATCCGTTCAGCACGAAGCCGATGATCGTGAAGTACTTGCTCTTGGTCTTGATCCTGCCGCCCGACTCCATAAGGGCATCTTCAAACATGGCCTACCTCTTCCAAGCAGAACTTGTTACCACCTATAGACACCAGAAGGGTGTTCTTTTGTTCCCGGTTGCCCGGACTTTTTAGAGCGGGTGAAAAAAGTTGAAAAAGCCGAGTGAAAAAAGCTATATCACACTCGGCCCACATCTGGAAACGTTACGCGCGCGCTTTTTTCGCGGCGGGCAAAACGGCTGCCTTGCCGCGCCCCTGTCGCCATTCCTGATAAGCCACCAACATCGGCGCCGCCACGGCAATCGACGAGTAGGTGCCGATCAGAATGCCCACCACCAGCGCGAACGAAAATCCATGCAGAACTTCGCCACCGAAGACGTACAGCGAGAGCACCGTCAGAAAGGTCAGCCCAGACGTTAAAACCGTTCGGCTCAGCGTCTGATTGATGCTGCGGTTCACGATATCGGCAAGCGGCTCGCGTCGCGTGAGGCGCAGGTTTTCGCGGATGCGGTCGAAGACGACAATCGTGTCGTTCATCGAATAACCGACCAGCGTCAGGATGGCCGCAATGACCGTCAGCGAAATCTCTTTATTCGCCAGACTGAATGCGCCGACCGTAATCAGAGTGTCGTGGAAGACCGCAACCACTGCGGCCACGCCGTATATCAACTCGAAGCGGAACCAGAGATACACCAGCATCCCGGCCAGCGAATACAGAGTCGCCAGCAATGCCTGCTTCTTCAGCTGCGCCCCCACCTGCGGGCCGACAATCTCCGCGTTGCGAATCGTAAAGCCGGAGAGATATGCATCCTGCTTCAATTCGGCCAGCACCGCAGGTGTCACCACTCCGGATAAATTGTCAATCGAGCTTACCAGGCCGCCGTGCGCATTGCGGTAGTTGAAAATCGCCTCCGCCTGCTGCGCGTAGTGCTGCTGCGCCGCATCGCTCGAACCCAGATGCTCGGGGTCTTTCTGCGCCAGCCAGTTCGCCAGCGTGCCCTGCCCGACGTTGTCGAGGTCGAGCCTGCCACCGTTGGCCCCGCCGTTCGGCGCGTAGTTCGTCTCCAGCGTTTGCAGGATCGTCGCGCGCCCCTGGTCGAGAGACGACTCGCTCGCGCTCTGCGCCAGCGAGATGATAACTTCGTTGCTCGCCGCCTGGCTTCCGCTGATGGCCTGAATGCGTACATCCTTCAGACCGGCTTTATCCGCCGCAGCACGAATATGATCGATATTCGGAGACTGGTCGAACTTCACGCGCACCACCGTGCCGCCGCGGAAATCAACGTCCTGCGGCAACCCATTCCAGAAAAGCAGCGAGAGCACGCCCGCCACACTGAAAATCAGCGAAAAGCCGAGGAAATACCACTTCTTTCCCAGCCAGTCGATTTTTACGTCACGAAACAGTTCCACGGAATTCCGCCTGCTCCTAAATTTCTTTCGCCCTTCTGCACCCGCCTCAGAATTTGTCATCCTGACCCGGCGCGAAGGATCTGTTTCTTTCCTACAATCGGCAAACCAACCCGAGTGTTAAATCGACAGCGCCTCGCCGCGCTGCTTCTTGTTCAAATGAGCGTCAAAGATCACGCGCGAGACAAACACCGCCGTAAACAGATTCGCCAACAGGCCGATGGTCAGCGTCACGGCAAAGCCGCGCACCGGCCCCGTCCCGAAGATGAACAGAATCGCCGCCGACACAATGGTCGTCACGTGCGTATCGATGATCGTCGTCCACGCATGGGCGAAGCCCTGATCGACCGCCGCAGACGGCGACTTGCCCGCATGCAGCTCTTCGCGGATACGCTCAAAGATCAGCACGTTTGAATCGACGCCCATACCGATCGTCAGAATCACGCCGGCAATTCCCGGCAGCGTCAGCACCGATCCCGTATAGCCCATGAATCCGAGCAGAATCACCAGGTTCAGAACCAGAGCCAGATCGGCATTGATCCCCGCGCCGCGATAGTAGACGAGCATGAAGACCATCACCACCAGCATGCCGACAACGGAAGCCATCACGCCTTGGCGGATCGAATCCGCTCCCAGCGACGGACCCACCGTGCTTTCCTGCAGGTAGCGAATCGACGCAGGCAGCGCGCCGGTGCGCAGCAGCATGGAGAGGTCCTTCGCCCCCTGCTCATTGATGCCGCCACCGGAAATCGTTCCCGTGTCGCGAATCTGGTCGTGGATCGTCGCCACTTCCTGAATTTTGTTATCGAGCACGATGCAAAGCGACTTGCCTTTATTCGCGCCCGTGAAGTCCGCAAAGTGATTGCCCGCCGCCGTCGTCAGGTAGAAGACCACTTCCGGCTGGTTGGTGTTCTGGTTGCGGCTCGCCTGCGCATCGCGGATGTCCGTACCGGCAACTTCCGGCGCACGCTTGATCTGATAGACCTGATCGCCGCTTCCCGGCGCAGACGCGCCCGGTGCAGTGTGCAGCAGCAATGAGTCGTAGGGAAGCGCTCCGCCCAGAGCCTGCAGCGCTGCCTGCTCGTCAGGCCAGGGACCGCCCTGCACCTCGTGAATTTCAAGACGCGCCGTCGATTGAATCACGTCCTTCACGCGCGCCGGATCGTCCACGCCCGGCAGCTCGACCAGGATCTGGTCGCTGCCCAGGTTGTATTCCTGGATCACCGGCTCGCTCACGCCCAGCGAATCCACACGCTGCCGGATGACCTCGATGGAGTGTTCCATCGTGCTCTTCTTGAGATCGGCAATCGCGCTCGGCTTCATCGTCACCGAGAACGTGTTGTTCGCTCCCGAATTGATGTCGTACTGGTTGCCGTAACGCTGGTTCAGCACGGTCCGCAGGTCGCCCGCGCGATCCACCGGAACGCCCGAGATAAGAATCGTTCCCGGATGCGCCGCGTCCGGAATCACCGAACCCGCCGTGATGCTGTTCTGCTGCAGATCGGTCTGAATGTGGGCGGCGTCGTTGGTGGTCACCGCGTTCAATGCTTCATCGGCCATCACCTGCAGAATCAGGTGCGTGCCGCCCTTCAGGTCCAGTCCCAGGTTGATGCGTTTCAGGATCGAGTCCTTCAGGGCAGTTCCGCTCACACCTTTGGGAATGCCAAAAATGCCGAAGATGAAGACGATCAGCACCGCGAAAATCAGAATAGTTTTTTGAGTGAGGTTCTTACGCATGGGATTTCAAATTGGGAGCAGGCGCTACTTTGCGGCCTCGTCTGTGGTTACGGAAGCGATGGCGCTCTTCACTACTTCCAGCTTGATGTTGTCCGGTGGAACGCGCAGATGAATCGCATCGTCTTTCAGCGAAAGAATCGTACCGCGGATACCGCCCGTCGTCGTGACCTTGTCGCCCGGCTTCAGATCGTTGAGCATCTGCTGCCACTTCTTCTGCTTGTTCTGGTTGGGACGGATCAGCAGCAGGTAAAAAACCGCAATGATGACCACAAAGGGCAGAAATGAAACCAGGCCCGGAGGAAGTGCGGCGACAAGCAGCAATGTTGCGTTCAACGTGCAATCCTTTTCCCCGCGCAGCTTCGCGCCTCGCGCAAGGAGTCAATAGTATGTATCCGCGGAAGGGATTTGGACAGCGCCAACGTCTCGCTTGAGAAGACGGCTGCAGTTCCCTTCAGGAACACAGTCCCCTGGTCCGTCGTCGCCGGTGAGGCCGCAGCCATGTTTCAGGCGTGTAAATACAGGTCAGCCGTGGCGGAAGGGTCCTAGCTCCATAGCTTTTCAGCAGGGGGTGGATTATGTCAAGGCAAGAAGAGGAATAGCTGGGATGTTCATGTCACGGAGAACGCCGGAACGGCAGCGCAACGGCGGCTTGAGTCCACGAGACTCGAGCGAAGAAATACCATCGCCGTGTGCCCGGTTTATTCCGCGCCCCTGCCTGCACCCTTTAAGGGGTATCGACCAACAGAGGACATTGCAAGATGACCTCAAAGACCTTGGCTCAGAGGCTCTTGGTTGTCATCCTGAGCGGAGTATGGCGCGTTTTTAGCGCCGTACGCAGTCGAAGGATCTGCTTTTTCCGGCTCCGCCCCGTATTTTCGCTGACCGGAAAGAAAACAGATCCTTCGCCGGGGCTCAGGATGACAATTCCTTGTTGAAAGCAAAACTTTCGCTTGCGCTTTACAGGTCGATACCGCCTAACTGTCCTTGCGGTAAAGGAGATCGCGAATCGCCCGCCTCCGGGCCTCGTTCGCCTCACTCTCCGCCTTGCGCTCATCGGCGTCCATGCGGCGGCCTGTATCTGAATTTGTTTCTTCGCTGGAGCTGCACTCCGGACAGCGGTTCGCAAAACCGGGCTTATCCGGCCTCAGCTCAAACTCCTCTGAGCAAATGACGCAGACTTTGATCGGAAATGGCATTTTCTCCATAATAAATCGAGTTTCGCCATCCTGGTAACACGCTAACCGCGACACCGCCGCGTTTGTTTGCCTATTTTCTCCATACCTGAGTCCCCGGGCCCAGATCAAACGTAACCAATAGCAGGTGAGCAAAAGCGCTCCGATTTTCGCCGCTGGTTCTCCATTCTTAACTTAGGAAACCGGAGCGCTGCTCACCCGATGTATTCTGTGACTAACCTGGTAGTCCGGCAGTTCCCATACTCAATTTGATTCGGTTCCACGAAAGGGTCCCGCATGCCCTCCTTTCCGCGCTGGATGTGTCACTGCCCGCTGCTCCCGGCAATCTGCCTTCTTTCTGTCGCCGCTGCGTTCGCTCAAACTGCGCCGTCCAGCCCCGCGCCCTCCGGTTACGACCCGCGGCTCACTTTCGCCCCGTTGACACTGCCCGACTCGGTCAACGCCTATCGCTCCAGCAACGGAGCGCCCGGCCCCAGCTACTGGCAGAATGAAGCCAGCTACGAGCTGCACGCCGAACTCGATACTGCGGCCAAGCAGCTCCGCACCACCGAAACCATCACCTATACCAACAACAGCCCGGACACGCTGCCCAGCCTGTGGCTGCAATTGGACCAGAACATCTACCGCAAGGACTCGCGCGCGCAGGTGCTCCTCGGCGGCCTCCTGCGCAGACGCAGAAACCCGGCCGAAGCCGCGCCACCGGAAAACACCTCCACCGAGGGCTTCGTCTTCGATTCGCTGGAAATCGAATCCGGCAAGCAGACCACTAAAGCCGACTACATCATCAACGACACGCGCCTGCAGATCAGGCTCGCGCAGCCGCTCAAACCCCGCGGGGGCCAGCTCAAGATCCACATCCAGTACCACTACCAGATTCCCGGCGTATGGGGCGGCCGTACCTCGTGGGGCATGTCCAAACAGGGCGAAATCTACGACATGGCGCAGTGGTATCCGCACATGTGCGTCTACGACGACCTGCGCGGCTGGGACACCCAGCCCTATCTCGGCAGCGAGTTCTACCTCGAGTACGGCACCTTCGACTACTACGTCACCGTGCCTTCCAACATGATCGTCGCCGGATCAGGCGAGCTCGTGAACCCGAAAGACGTGCTCACCAAGACTGAACTGGACCGCCTCGAACAGGCCCGCAACAGCGACAAGACCGTCTACATCCGAACCGCCGCCGAAGTCACCGATCCCGCCAGCCGTCCGAAACAAGACGGCACGCTCACCTGGCACTTCCACATGGACCACACCCGCGATGTAGCCTGGAGCGCCTCGTCCGTCTTCGTCTGGGACGCGGCCAGAATCAATCTCCCCGACGGCAAAAAGTCGTTAGCCATGAGCGTCTATCCGCCGGAAAGCGTCGGCGCGGACGCATGGGATAAGTCAACGGAATACGTGAAGGACACCGTCGAGCATTTTTCGAAGCAGTGGTATCCCTACCCGTGGCCCGCAGCCATTAACGTCGCTGGATTCTCCACTGGAATGGAATATCCCGGCATCGTCTTCGACGGCATCCCCGACCACGGCGACTTCCTCTTCTGGGTCACCGCGCACGAGATCGGCCACGACTGGTTCCCCATGATCGTCGGCTCAAACGAGCGCCGCCACGCCTTCATGGATGAGGGCTTCAACACCTTCATCGACATCGACGAATCAGCGACTTATGCCAACGGCAAGTACGGCCCCAAGCGCGACTCCGAATACTCCGCAGGCGGCGAGCCGCCGGACATGATCCTCAAAGTCCTCGACAATCCCGACGCCCCGACCCTGATGGCGCTGGCCGATTCCTACGGCTGGACACTCGGCCATCCGGTCAGCTACTTCAAGGGAGCCTACGGCATGGTCCTACTGCGAGAGCAGATCCTCGGTCCCGAGCGCTTCGACTGGGCCTTCCGCAAGTACATCCGCGACTGGGCTTACAAGCACCCCTCGCCCTCTGACTTTTTCCGTGAAATGCAGAGCGAGGGTGGCGAAGACCTTGGCTGGTTCTGGCAGGGATGGTATCTGAACAACTGGAAATATGACGTAGCCATCGACAAGATCGACGGTTCAGCCGTAACCTTCACCAATCGCGGCCAGCTCCTGCTGCCAACGACTGTCGAAGTCATATTTCAGGATGGAAGCAAAATCCGCGAAAAACTACCCGTAGAAACCTGGATGTCGAAGGGAACCTACACCTGGACGCTTGAGAACAAGTCACCCATTGCTTCCGTCATCGTCGATCCCGATCACCAGTTACCGGACGACGACCGCAGCAACAACGCGAAAAAAGCGCAGTAAAAGGAGACAAGGCGGCTGGATGGATGGCAAAAAATCCGCCGCCTTCCTTATCTAGGCCGTATCGACATACACGCGCAAGCGAAAGTTTTTATTTTCAATAAGGAATTGTCATCCTGAGCCGGCGGCGAAGGATCTGTTTTTCTTTTCGTCCAGCAAAAATGCGGGGGGCTAGGAAAAAGCAGATCCTTCGACGGCGCACGGCGCAAAAAACGCGCCATACGCCGCTCAGGATGACAACCAGGTCTTCTATATGTCGATACAGCCTAGCGCATAACGGGTGCGTCGCTTTTCTTCGGGCGGCTGATGCGAACAAAACACTGCCCCATCCACACCAGCACCATCGCAATGCCGCCAAAAAGCAGCATCATTTCCGTCGATGGGGGAGGTGGTGGCAGCAGATAGTCCGCGAGCAGATAGAAGACCAGGGTGAGACCGATACTGCACGCAAGAAAAATAACCGTCTTTTTCATCGCCCGCTCCAGGCATGCCGCGAGAGGAACACTCGGGACAAATGAATAGACGCAAGAATACTCCGGCGAGCCGCATATGACGAAATGTTCATTCGCATCTGCGCAAAATAATCTGTGAACTCGTTACTAAGACCAGCAGGCGCCGCGGCGCGCGCGCACTTACATGACGCAAAAACCTGACGCCTGCTGTTTTCAGACCCGCGGCCTCCCTCTCCTCTAGGCGTAGGCCACGCATCCGAAACCGGATAAGAATCTCACATCTGCGAATCGCTGCTGTGATGTGTTAAATAAGGACGCAGTTGCTTAACGACAACCTCAAGCGGCG
Organism: Terriglobales bacterium; assembly: GCA_015655315.1. GTDB lineage: Bacteria > Acidobacteriota > Terriglobia > Terriglobales > Acidobacteriaceae > Alloacidobacterium. The sequence goes on along the minus strand of JAATFH010000182.1, from coordinate 5,136 downwards.
CAGTCTCGCCCGCCTGCAGCTTCAGCCGCGGGTCGTTGATGATTGGCATCAACAAGATGCACGTCTCCACGTGCCGCCCGACAAAATACATGTTCAATGCCGGAATCCGCACCGCGAATTCTTTCGGGCTCTGCCGGTATCCGGCGAGCCGCCTCACCACATCGGCATTGCCAAAGCTTGAAGCCTCGTACCCCTGTTCCCTGTGGCTGATCGTGACTCCCGTGCGGACCTCGCTGCCCACCGTCACCGGGAAAATGGTTTCCACGCTCAGCATCAACACGCTGTTCGGGTCTTGGCCTGCCCGAAAGCTCCTCAGCTTTTCGAGGCCCATATTGTAGACCTCCATCGGCTCTCCCAGCTCCGCCTGCTGTACTTCCCCGATCGTCAGGAATCCGAGGCTCTTGTAATTCTGCTCGTTGACCAGCTTTTGCAATACATCGATCGCGTTTTCGCCTGCCTCTTGCAGCTCCATCGCCGCAGGCTTCGGCTCGTTCTTACGTTGCGTACATCCCATCATCAGGAAGGCGCAGAAAATCAGGAGAAGTGTTCGCATGGGGTCCGCATTGCTGAAGCGCTTCGTTCGCCGGGGTGGGTTGGCACACTGTCCGCCACATCGGGCGATTCTTGATCAGTAGTGCAGGAACGGCCTGAACCGTTTCAGAAGGGAAGCCTGCCTGCGGCAGACACGGGCTCTCGTTCCCCGAAGCCTTCGTATCGTGGTTACCGGATAAGGAAAACATCAGCCTTCCCCAGCGCTGTCCGCAGGCTGAACCCGAACAGCGCCAGCGTGCTGATCGTGTGTCCCAGCGGGCGCGGATCGAAAACGTTCCGATTCCTACTCCAAATGCGACCGCTATCATCGCCCAGGCGACGCATCCCGCTGCGCTCACCCACGCGAGCCCGCGGTCGTCAGGCCGGTTCACGCGCAGCAGGTTCGCAGCTGCCAGCAGAAAGCCTCCAATCCCGACGCCTTCGGTCCACAGCAGCAGATCCGCGTTCGTATGCAGGAACGCGAACAGGCAGCCCACGCAATGCATTGCGGTGGAGGCAACCAGCAGCCATCCAATGACACGATCGGCCGTCTTCACAGGCCCTCCACCGGGGTCCCCGTCAATATGTCTCCGCTGCTGGAGCGGGCAGCATGTTCGCTGGCAAACTTCCCATAGATATCCATGATCGTGCCCCAGCCGTCCTTCACGCCCTCTGGCAGCTTCGCGCCGCCTTCGCCGTGCCGCTCCAGGTTGCGATGTTCCAGCTCCACCCGTGTCGAAGACTCTGACTCGGCGATGAACCGCACCTCGACCTCGCTCGCCTTCGCCGGGTCGGGATCATACTGCCAGTCTGGCTGCAGATGCCACGAAAGCACCAACTTCGCCGGAGGCTCCCAGACCAGCACGCTCCCCCACTCGCATTCCGTGCCGTCGGTCGCGCGCTCATACCAGCGGCCACCCACCTTGCCCTCAAGAATTGCCGTCTCGTAGGGCTGCTTGCCGATGTGGTGGGTCGAAGGCCACCAGCCACCAAAAAATTCTGTGAAAATTTTGAAAACCTGCGCGCGCGGCGCATTTACCACGACACTTTTCAAAACAGGTGCCAGAGTCTCAGACGGCATGCGGTTCCTCCCATCGCTCCGCAGCTTCCTTGAAAGCCGCCAGAGCGCCACTCCAAAGTTGATCAAGCTCCCGGCGAAAACGTGCCATTCCCTCCGGATCGACAGCATAGATGCCTGGAATTCGACGACAAATCCGCCGCCACCTTCGCCATAAGACGGAAGGCGGCGACACAAGAGCCGATGCCGAGAGCGAGGGAAAGCACAGCCGCCACGGATGTGACCTTGTTACGGTAGAGCTGCCTCCAGCCGAAACGTACATCGGCGAGAAGCGACTCAAGCCGTCCGGTGACACGAATGCTGTGGCTCGCCTCGCGGGCCCGCAACGCAGAACTGGACATAGAGCCGAATGCACGTCGCGCTTCCCTGGGATCGCGTCCTGAGGCAATGGCTTCTTCCATGTGGGACTGCAACTCTTCCTCGATCTCGCGATTCAAGCGATCGCCGTGCACGGCATTCGAGATACGCGACCACAAAGACATGTCATGCCTCCCGGAGAACCCGATGGATTGCCAGGCTGACCGACTGCCAGCGCGACTCTTCCACGTCCAGTTGCTTTTTGCCTGCGTCGGTCAGTTCATAGACACGGGCGCGGCGGCCTGTGTCTTTCTTGATCCACTCGGCACGAATCCAGCCCGCCTCCTCCATCCGATGGAGCGCCGGGTAGAGCGAGCCTTCTTCTGCGCGCAGCACTTCGCCGGATGTACTGGAGATGGCGGCCATGATGGCGTATCCATGAAGCCGCGGTTGCCGCGACAATATCTTGAGCACGAGCAAATCGAGTGAACCTTGCAGAGCATCGGTCCTGGCCATATTTAGATATCTTTGTATAGACATCTGAGTATAAGTGTCAATGAGATATCTTTGGCGTATTCAGGGCATGCGTCCTATAGAAATCCGCTTTTCGTCAGATAATCTACCCGTATGCCAGAAACAATCGGATTCATAGGGCTCGGAATCATGGGTTCCGGAATGGTGAAGAACCTCGCTAGCAAAGGCAATACGGTCCGCATCTGGAACCGGACCGAAAGCAAAGCAGAAGAACTCGCGAAATCCCTGAAAATTGAGCACGCGAAGACGATCAAAGACCTCGCCGCGATCTCCACCGTCCTGATGCTCTGCGTCACCAACTCAAGCGATGTCGAGCAGCTTCTCTTCGGCGACGACGGAGCTGCTTCCAGCCTGAAGAAGGGCAGCCTCGCCATCGACTGCAGCACCATAAGCCCCAAAACAACCGAAGAGATCGCCGCTAGGCTTCGCGATCAAGGCATCGGCTTCGTCGACGCACCGGTTTCGGGGGGCAGCGAAGGCGCGGCGCAGGGCACCCTCGCCGTCATGGCCGGAGGAGCCGAAGACGACTTCAACCGCGCCCGTCCCATCCTTGAGGCCATCGGCATCCGCATCACGCACATGGGTCCGGCGGGCAAAGGCCAGGTAACCAAGCTGCTCAACCAGATCCTTGTCGTCGTCAATATGCTCGCCGTAAGCGAAGCCCTCCTCTTCGGCCAGGCCGCGCAACTCGACCTGGAAAAAGCCATCACCGCCGTCGAAGCCGGAGCAGGCGGCAGCTGGATGCTCTCCAAGCGCGGCCCTCAGGTTCTCGACAACTACTGGAAGCCAGGATTCACCATCGACCTCCAGCAGAAAGATGTCGATCTCGTCCTCGAATACGCCGGTGAACTCGGCGTCCCCCTGCTCGCGACCGGCATGATCCGCCAGTTCTACGCGCGATTGCAGAAGGAAGGCAAAGGAGGCCTCGGCAACCACGCTCTCATTCAGGCGCTGGAGCCGCTGTTGCCATCATCACATGACAAAAAGGAGTAAGGCTTAACAAGGCCGATGGAACGGCCGCCGGGGATGAGGCAGGGAATTCGCTCTTATGAAGGCACATTTTCAGCGGGAGGCGCCGACTCTCCATGCTCATTCTTGTCGGTATATTTTATGAGCAGCACTTCATTCCCTTTTTCCGCGTAGATCAACTCGTCCACAAGGTTCTTGGCCAGCAAAACACAGTAGCCGCCCGGACGCATCCCCCCGGCCTCTCTGTGCTTCGCATGACGTAACGGGTCATCCGGCGGATTGTTCGCAGCTGTGTCAAGGTTCTCCTGCAAAGAGAAGCCGTCGCCGGGATCTTTGACACGGTACATGATCATGCTGCGCGCACGAAGATAACCAATCTCGACGTGCCGCTCCGGATTGAACTTTCCCCCGTGCTCCATCGCATTGAGCAGGATCTCCCGGAACGCCATACCAACTTTCTCTTTTTCCGCTTCGGGCAAATCGACAACCTCACGGATGAACTGCTGCAGGCGGTTTGCCGTTGCCATGTCACAGCGTGCCGAGAGACGGATCCAGGAATCTGTCCCGAAGAGCAATTCAATTCCCTCGTCCCACGCCGGACACTCCGTGGCAAGCTGCAGCATCTCCTCAAGCGAGCTTTTGGAAAACGGCTTTGAGAAATAGCTGAAAGCCCGCGCCCGAATTGCGGCAACCACATCAGCCGGCGTGCTCTCATCGGTGAGAATGATCAAACGGGTATGGGGCCGGACCATCCTTATCTTTCGCAGCAGCTCAACATCTTCACGCCCCGCGCTGTGCTCTGCGGTAATCACCAGATCGAAGGGACTACTTTCCACCAATCCCAGAGCTTCTTTATCGTCGTTCGCACACACTAGTTCCCAGGTAGACAGGACTGCCGCCACCGCGTCCATAACCAACGGGTCGGAACAGGCAACCACAAGCACCTTTTTGCGCGGCGGATGATCAATCGGTGTGCTGTCGGTCATGGGAATCGTCGAATCGGTGGCTCACAATCATGATAGTCCAGCTCTCAAACCCAGACTCAGCACTGGACATAGTCAAACAGCGACATGAATCCGAAATCCATGTGCAGCTGTTGATGACAATGAAAGAGCGTCGCCCCGGGATTGTTCGCCACAAAGTCGATCTCGACCTCCTGGTATCCACCGACCATGACCACATCTTTCATCAGCCCGCTCATCGCCTGCCCGGCAAAACGCGTCACCTCAAAAGTGTGCCGGTGCAGGTGGACCGGGTGAATATCGTCGCTCGCATTGCGCATCCGCAACCGGTAACGCCTGCCCTCGCGCAAATGACGAGAGGCAGGCATCGTCATCTGCCGCGTCGGATAGAAAACCCCATTGATCGTCCACAGGTTGAAGCCTTCAAACCCTGCGTTCGTCTTTTCGAAAAGCATCTCGAAGGTCTCATCCGGCTCAGCGGCTGTGGCGCCCATGTATCCGAAGTGCGCGTAGTTCCAGCGGAAGGGCGGAGGCGCAACCCATAGCGGCTTGCCCGTCGCGCCCGCATACTCCACCACAATGCCCATGCCATGGTGCCGGTCGTCATTCGAAAGATCGCCCATGATCCACACGCCCGGATGATTCATCTCGACGACTGCCGATATGCGCTCCGCCGCCCCCAGCCACAGACCCGGGACGCGCACCGGCTTCGGCAGCGGGTTTCCATCCATGGCAACAACCGAGAAGGTATGCCCCGGCAGCACC
>JAATFH010000263.1 GCA_015655315.1 Terriglobales bacterium | reverse complement strand
GGTTGCACGCTTCCACAACATGCCGATATTGACCGTGCCAAAAAGCGGCGTGACGCAAAAGCTGAAGAGTGCCTGCACGTACTCCATGATGGGGGCAAAGTGCATGGCGAAATACGCCTTGCCAATCGACACCAGCACGCCAAGTATTGTGCTCCAGCGCCCGACCTTCAGCATCTCCGCATCTGTGGCCTGCGGACGCAGCAACGGACGATAGATGTCATAGCTCCACACAGCGGAAAACGCGCTGACGTTTCCCGCCATACCGGACATGAATCCTGCTATCAGTGCAGTAATCCCCAATCCCAGCAGTCCCGGCCCAGCATAGCGAACAAGCAGCAGCGGTAGCACTTCGTTATAGGTGTGCTGTCCTGCGTGCGCTACTCCTTCGCCTACCAGCGGAAGTCCAGCGCCCGGCAATACCGCAAGGCCGATCAGGCCGGGCAGGATGACGATGACGGGGACCGCCATTTTGAACCACGCACCGATGATCGGAGCCATCTGCGAGCTGCGCAGGTCCTTTGCCGAGAGAATGCGTTGCACAACGAGGAAGTCGGTCGTCCAGTAGCCGAAGGCGCCGACAAAGCCCAGTCCAAAGACGATGCCGGTCCAGTGGATTCCCATGCTGTTCGCGCGGAAGTCGCCGAGTGTGCTCCACAAGTGCAGATATCCGCTGGAGCCTGTATTGGCAAGGATGCGCGCCTTCAGTCCGCTCCATCCTCCGGTTTCCATCAGACCAAGAACAGGTATGACCAATGCTCCGGCCCAGATAAGAAAGAACTGCAACACCTCGTTCAGAATGGCAGAGCGTAGACCGCCGAGTGTTACGTAGACCGCAACTGTAAGCGACGAAGCGAGGATCGAGAAATGCAGATTCCAGCCGAGAACTACTTCCATGACCTTGGCCATGGCAAACATGTTGATGCCGCTCATCAGCACCGTCATACCGGCAAAGGAGAATGCGCTGAGCGCGCGCGTCGGCTCCCCGAAACGCAGCTTCAGATACCCCGGCACCGAATGCGTGCGTGAGATGTAGTAGAAGGGCATCATCACGAGCGCGAGAAACAGCATGGCCGGTACGGCGCCAATCCAGTACCAGTGCGCGGCAAGCAGTCCATATTGATAGGCTGATGCCGCCCATCCCATCAACTCCAGCGCGCCCATGTTGGCAGCCAGAAAGCTGACGCCCGCCACCCACGCACTCATATCGCGGCCCGCGAGAAAGAAGTCCTCGCTGGTGTGCATCTGCTTCTTCAACAAAAATCCCAGCCCCAACACGGCGGCAAAGTACATGACGATGACTACGGTGTCGAGCCAGTTGAGCAGAATGAGTCTTGTAGCAAGAACCGTCGCGATCAAGCGGTCTCCGGCGCTGGAAAACGATGTGCATTTCCGGAGTAGAGAACAGGGTTGATCGGCGAAGAAAGGACATCGCCCGCCGCAAGTGCCGGAGTCCACCGCTCCATGTCCATAATGTGGTTCTTGTTTTTTGGAGCGATCAGGCGAATGTTCTCATCCATGTAAATCATCGTCATGACTTCCCGGGGGCGCTCGGTGGAGTTCGCGCCTGCGCGATGAAACGTCCATCCCGCGTGGAAGCTCACATCGCCGAGTTCGAAGGCGCTCTCTTCCAGCCTGAAGCTGTTTAGAGCTTCCTTCAGTGTCATCTCGCTCTCGTCGCTGATCTCGAGGTCGCGTCCAATCTGGAAGCGATGGCTCTTCTCGCAGAATGCGAGCGGTCCCATCTCCAGCGGGGTATCCTGCAGCGGAATCCACGCCGTGATCGTCTTGTCGCTGTCGACTGGCCAGTAATACTGATCGGCATGCCATGGCGTGATGCCGCCGCCCGGCTCTTTATAAAGCGCCTGATCGTGGTAGATGCGCACGCCCGAGACGCCCATCAACTCCGCCGCAATACGGGCAAGGCGTTTGCCGAAGACGAACTTCTTCACTTCCTCAGATTGGGTCCACAGATTCATGATCTGCAGAAATGCTTTGCCATAGGTGGTGCGCTGTTCCATCGGCAGCCTGTCGGCCGAAAGTTCGGCAACGCGGTCGCTGATTACTTTGCGGTAGTGCTCCAGCAGTGCAGGGGAAAGAACATGGCTGAGCTTGATGTAGCCGTTTTCGCGATAGAAATCGATCTGCAACTGGGTAAGGCCAAAGGGCGCATCGAGCGCATGCTGCAGGGTATCTCGGTCCGGTTCGGATGCTATTTGCATAATTGATTCTTCCTCCTGCTGAAACGTTTCATCAAAAATTACGCTCGCAATCGCAACTCTGTCAAGGGTCGTATACTTTGTTTGCATGCAACGCCGCACATCCGGAAAAACCACCGTTTCCAAACCGGGCACCTTGCCAAAAGGGCGAAGGCCGAAGATACAGGATGTGGCGAAGCTGGCCGGTGTCTCGCTGGGTACTGTATCGGCGGTGTTGAACAACAATGGCCGCGTCAGCGAAGCGACCAGAAAGCATGTACAGGCGGCGATCCTTCGCCTTGGATATCGACCTGACCTTTATGCGAGCAATCTTGCCCGCAGGCAGACACAGTTGCTCGGTGTGATCGTGTCGAACCTGCAGAACCCATTCTTTGCCGAAACAGCACAGGCCATGGAAGAAGAAGCGGCGCGGCACGGATACCAGATCTCACTGATGGCCACAAATTTCTCGCCCGAGCAACATCGAGCGGCTGTCAAGCAGCTCCTGGGAGCAAGGATCGCCGGGCTTGCCATACTTACCTCGGAACACGATGAGCCCTCGCGTGAACTTGTTCTCGCAAGCGGAGTCCCAGCCGTCTTCCTCGACAGCGGCAAACCAGCAGAGAAGCTCTCGATTCTCAGAGTGGATTCGCGGGGCGGCATGCGGGCTGCGGTCGAGCACCTGATTCAGCTAGGCCACAGGTATCTGCTCTTCGTGCGCAACTCGCAACAAAGCAGCGGGCCGCCTTTACTTTCGCACCGCCTGCGCGACCAGGGTTT
>JAATFH010000447.1 GCA_015655315.1 Terriglobales bacterium | reverse complement strand
AGCGCCTGCTCCGGCATTTACCGCAGCGAAACCGCTGGTGAACTGTATCGCAAGGTGCAGGGAATTCCTTCAACGGCGCGTCGTACGCGCGTGCTGATGCAGGATCCGGTCAATCGCAAGATTGTGTATGCGGGCACGACGGAAGGTCTTTATCGCACTCTGGATGATGGCGTGAACTGGTCTCGCATCACTGGTCCGGACGTCATCATCAATGACATCTATGTCAACCCAAAAGATCCGCAACATGTTCTGCTGGCCACAGATCGCAGCGGTGTGCTGATAAGTAACGACGGAGGCACAACATTTACTGCCTCCAATGCGGGCTTCTCGCAGCGGCAGGTGGCGGCGCTTCTGGCCGACGCGAAGCATGAAAACACAGTGTATGCAGGCGTGCTCAACGATAAAGGTTACGGCGGCGTCTTTGTGACCGAAGATGGCGGAGCGACGTGGCGCCAGCGGAGTAATGGGCTGGATGGAAGAGATGTATTTACGCTGGTCCAGTCCGAGGACGGCACTCTGCTGGCAGGAACAAACCGTGGCATCTTCCGTTGGACCGGTTCTGAATGGGCGCAGGATGGCAATGTGGTTACCTATACGGAAAAGATCTCGTACACGGTGAAAAAAGGGAAGAAGACGAAATCCACGAAACAGATTGCCCAGCCCGGCGCACCCATTGACTCACGCGTGAACGATATCAGCATTGCAAGCGGCGTCTGGTTCGCGGCGACCACCGAAGGCGTCTATCGCAGTGAAAATCAGGGCGCGGCATGGACGGGGCCGGTGCTGAAGGGGGAAAATTATCGCTTCGTCACCGCCAAAGGAAGTCTGGTTCTGGCTGCGAATCATCGGCAGTTGATGATCTCGACCGATGGAGGAATGAACTGGCACGACATTGCGTCGCCGCCGAAGCTCACATCGGTGCAGGCAGTCACTACTGCGCCCAAGGGCAGTGTATGGGTTGGAGGCCGCGAAGGGCTCTTCTACAGCCAGGATGACGGACAGAGCTGGCAGCAGATGTCGACGCTGCCGCTGGCTGACATCAATGGCCTGAGCTACAACCGCGAGCTGGGGAGGGTTGTTGTGACGTCGGGGCGTTCCACAATGGTCTTCGCCATCGATGAGGAGAGCAAGACTTGGAAGTGGTGGGATGCCGGCTGGACAATTCGTTCTGTCCGCTCACTGGGCAACCGTCTTGTCGCTGCGTCGTTATATGACGGAGTGGTTGTTCAGCCAAAATCGGAAGAGACGATTGCGGCAACAGCGAGCACGGGCGGCGGAAACCAGCCATAACGCTTCCTGATGCCGTGATTCGACTGCGTCCGTTTCAGAGTGCAGACCTGGAGATGCTTTTCAGGATCGATCAGGTCTGCTTTCCACCCGGTATCGCATACTCCAGAGCCGAACTGCGATATTACCTGCAGCACCAAAATTCTTTCTCGTCCATTGCTGAAACGGATGCGCACCGAATTGCCGGCTTTTGCATCGGGCAGCTTCACGCGCGCGCAGACCAATGCTTTGGGCATATCATCACGATCGACGTGCTTCCGGATGCGCGCGGGCAAGGAGTGGGCCGTTTGCTGCTGAACGCAATAGAAGCACGATTTCGTGTAAACGCTGCGATTTCAGTTCGGTTGGAGGTCGCCGTTGATAACCTGGGCGCGCAGGCATTCTATCGTGAAATGGGGTACGGACAGGCTGGCAAAATCACGAACTATTACGCCGGGAAACTCGACGCGCTGGTATTGCAGAAACAACTTATGGGAGATGGGTAGCGGCTGCGACGGCGTTGGTGAGAGATGATTTTTTCTCGTCTGTTATCTTCCCCGAAGTCCTCCACAGTACCTGTCCCGTTTTATCGACCAGCAGAAGCACAATCTCTTTTTCATTCGGAATATTCAGGGCGCTCCGGAATTTGTCCTTGTTGGTATAGAGAGGTATGATCCAGTGCCAGGTTTCGGGGTCGGTTTCCACACTGCGCAACGAGGAACTGTCCCACCAGCGGTAGATCATGTTTTCCTGATTCGATACGGGCATCTTGTAGTAGCGAAACTGGAAATTCATGTGTTGGATGGCCTGGGCGACCGACATCCAGGTTGCGACTTCGTTCGTCTGTTCCGGTTCAAATGAGACCAAAAGCAGATTTACTTTGCCTTCGAAACCGGCCGGCAGATTTATTTTTGCCTTGTCGAGGCTGTACGTGGCGAGCGCGGGGAACATACCGAGTCCGGGCGCGTCGCCCTGCTGCAACGCGTGTGAAACTGGCAGAAAAAGGAAACAGAGAGCCGTCAGAAACAGCAATCGGAAGCGATTGAGCAAGCGGAAACCTGGAAAATGAATTCTGAAGCTTTGTTCTTGACGCATAGTATCAGTGCTGCCAGCTTGGCACATAGGAAAGTTTCAAACGTGGCTCATAATGCGTGTTTTACGTGCGGGAGCAGTCACTGGCCGACAATTGTGGCTCCCCATTCGTCTGGCCTCAAGTCACGAGCATGTTGCGAGAAGAGCCAGTGATGGCCGTCCAGATCCTCGACACCGTATTGCCGTTCACCGTAGACGGTTTCGTTGAGCTCCTCTACGATCCGTGCTCCTGCGGCTTTTGTTCTTGTGCAGTGAGCGTCCACATCGTTGACAAAGATTGTTAGAGACTGCGTTCCGTAGCCCAGTTGTGCGGGAGTCGCTCCACCTCGCATCTTTTTAATCATAATGCATGCGTTGGCCGCGTATATTTGAGCTCCGCTGACCGGTTCGCCGTAACGATAGTGCTCCCGGAACCCGAATACTCTCATCAGCCACGCGATCGCTTCAGCGACATCGCGATATATCACGTGCGGCAATATGGCGTCAGTGGGCACGGAGCGGTTCGCGATCATGCACGCATTTTACGACTGCCCTCCACGAAATATTGTCGGTGCTAGGAAGCCGGGCAAATACGCGTTGAATCGGTGCCGTGCAAGATTCGTCATCATGTCGCGGAGCGGTTGCATTATCATAGAGAGTTATGAGTGGAGCGACGGTATTTCCGACGGAACGGCGGCCATTTGCCACGGATGATGCGAAACTGCAACCGATTGCGGAGAAGGTGTTTTCCGGCAAGCGGCTGAGTTTTGAGGATGGTCTGGCTCTCTACCGTTCGCACGACGTGTTGGCGGTTGGCTGGCTGGCTAACTTTGTGCGCGAAAAACTGCACGGCAATATCGCCTATTTCAACGTCAACCGGCACATCAATCCGACCAACGTCTGCGTGGCTGCCTGCCGCCTGTGCGCCTTCGGCCGCAGGAAGGATGCCGATGGTTCTTACACGATGGCGCTGGAGCAGGCTTGGCAAACAGCTGCTTCCGGCTACAGCGAGGCAGTCACCGAATTTCACATCGTCGGTGGACTGCATCCGGACCTGCCGCTCGAATACTTCCTCGATCTGGTGCGCGGATTGAAGGAACGGTTTCCGCAGGTTCATATCAAAGCCTTCACCATGGTTGAAGTTGCGTTCTTTGCGCGGCGGGCAAAACTGTCGATTCGCGAAACGTTGGAGCATCTGCGGGATGCGGGCGTGGACTCTCTGCCTGGCGGCGGCGCGGAAATCTTTGCCGACCGCGTGCGGCATATCATCTGCGATCACAAGATCGATGGCGACGAGTGGCTGGATACGGCGCGCACGGCGCATCAACTCGGGCTGAAGTCGAACGCCACGATGCTTTACGGGCATATAGAAAACGAGGAAGATCGCGTCGATCATCTGTTGCGGCTGCGCGCGGTGCAGGATGAGACGCACGGCTTCCAGACCTTCATTCCTCTGGCGTTCCATCCGGACAACACGGTGCTGGAACACCTGCCGCGCACCACGGGCCTGACCGACATCAAACAGATTGCAGTCAGCCGATTGCTGCTCGATAACTTCCCGCATATCAAGGCCTACTGGCAGATGATGACGCCGAAGATCGCGCAGATTTCACTGCGATTCGGGGCCGACGATATCGATGGCACAGTTGTCGAAGAAAAAATCTACCATGACGCCGGGGCGACGACGCCGCAGGGTATGCGCCGCCAGGATCTGGTTCGCTTGATCCGGGAAGCCGGCCGCGAGCCTTTTGAGCGCGACACGATGTATCGTACCGTCACGCGTACGGAAGATACATTTACGGTCGCGGTCTAGCGACTCAACGACATGCCTCTGATGGCGATGGCTCGTTCGGAAGATGCGCCGTCAGGAGTTCCGGTTCCGTCCGCAATTGAATGGAAGGAGGTGCAGTTTGTTGTACCTCCTCGTTTTTCTTGCCCCGCTTAGCCCGATCCGCTCGCTGTTTACGCACCTCGCGCACAGCTACCAGCACAAGACCGGCGAATGTGACAGCGAGCAGCGTAATGGCGACCCAGCCATGCAGCTGTGGCACTTGGTTATAGAGCAGCGCTAATCCCACAAAAACAAAAAACACATGCGCGCAGAAGACATGCAGCGATGCTTTGCCCAGTGTAAGAAGCGGTTCGACCGCAACGAAGCGCAGCACATATTTGCGCATCCAGTAGAAGACGATGGTAAAGGTGACGAGGTTGACGACGCGCAAGGGGCCGATCTGCCACTTGTCGAGCTTCATGCCTAAAGCCTGTTGTGTCAGGTGCGGCCCCAGCCATTCGTGGCGCACGCCGATAAAAAAAAGACAAACCAGCGCGGATGCGGCGACGACATAACCCGGGATGCGCCTCAGCGGGACGTCGTCTTCCGCGGATTTTGCTCCGAGCCAGAGGCCCGTAATCCAGATGGCTTGCCACGCAAAGAGATTGAAAGCCCCGGTTTCCTGCAGGGGAATGGGCAAATGCGTGACGTGGACGATGATGTTGTGCACGATGTCGCGCAGTCCGAATTGCGCGAAGAGCCAGAAGACTCCACTGACGGCGAGAATCCTGCCCCAGCCGCGCCGCGCGGCCGAGGAGAGGACGAGCGGTGTGAAGAAGAGGAAGACGACATACATCGGCAGAATGTCCAGAAGCGGCGGGCAGTAGAGCAGAAGGACCGACCCGACAATGGCGACAAACGGATGCGCGATGTAGAAATCCAACAGGTTATAGAGAGCGGCACGATGCGTTGTGACCGCATAGGCCGCTGCCACCGTGAAGGCAAGAGCCAGCATCAATAAGTGGTACGCGTAAATACGCATGGAGCGCCGCCATAGCTTATTGCGCAACGCTGTTTCGTCTTCCAGAGCCTGCCGCATGTAGACGCGGCTCACGAGCAACGCCGAAAGAAAAACGAAGCCTTCGGCGGAAGACACAAAGCCAATGGGCTGGTTCACAAAGTCGCTGAAACGCGTCGGCAGATGCGTCAGCGTCATCCACACGAGAAAAAGGCCGCGCAGGGCATCGAGTTCAGGACGTCTCTGCGGTTTGGGAAGATGTATGCCTAGCACAGCGGACTCCGGATGTTAGCGGCTATGCATTAGTTAGAACCCTAAGCGGAAGAATGGGTTGCGCGAGCGGCGGTTATCCCTTCCACAGGCTTGAAAGGATGGGATTGAATCTTTTCCGAGAGGAAAACATCTTGATATCAAGATAAATGAAAACACAGCGAACAAATCCCAAGCCAGACACGAGCGGCGTTCACCTTTGGCTGGTGCTGTGGAAGGCCTTCCGTTCCGTGGAAATGCACGCGCATCGGCATATCGCCGCGCTCGGCCTGTGTCTGAGTGACTTTGGCGTGCTTGAGGTGCTCTTGCACAAGGGACGGCTGACGGTGAAGGAGCTGGGCGCGAAAGTGATGTTGACCAGTGGGTCGATGACTGCGGCTCTGGATCGTCTGGAACGCCGGGGATTGATCGAGCGGGAAGAAGGCGCTGACGACCGCAGAGTACGCATGGTCTGGCTGACGCAGGCTGGCTCGGCATTGATCAGCGAGGCGTTCGCGGATCACATGCAGCGAATGGAATTTGCCGCCGCGGATGTAGGGATAAAAGACCGCGCAGTGCTGATCGGTCTGCTGAAGCAGCTTGGCCTGGGTGCGGAAAGGCGTCTGGCGATGGATGAAGGCGCGAGGCGGCTGGAAGACAAAAGTGTATCTGTAAAAAACGGTGGTAAGGGAAGGAAGAGGGAGTAAGAAATGTCTGAAGTGAAAAAGGTGCTGGGAGTGTATGGGCCGGGGTCAAACCATTGGGTAGGCGATGGCTTTCCTGTGCGGAACATGTTTCCGTCGAATGGATTGAAGGACGAGATCAATCCGTTCCTGATGCTGGATTATGCCGGTCCCTCCTACTTTGAGCCTTCGAAGAAATCACATGGCGTAGGAGAGCATCCGCACCGTGGATTTGAAACAGTGACGATTGCTTATCAGGGAGCGGTGGAACATCGTGATTCGGCTGGGAATGCGGGAGTCATCTTTCCCGGCGATGTGCAGTGGATGACAGCGGCTTCCGGTGTCGTGCATGAAGAGATGCATGAAAAGGAATTTGCCCGGAACGGTGGGACTTTCGAGATGATTCAACTCTGGGTGAATCTGCCGAAGGCGGTGAAGATGTCGAAACCCCGTTACCAGGGAATCGCGAAGGAGCAGATTCCATCCGTTGAGTTAGGCAATGGCTCATATGCGCGTGTCATTGCGGGAGAATTGCACGGCACGCGAGGACCGGCGAGCACATTTACTGCGGTGAACCTGTTCGATGTTCGGCTGACTGCTGGAACCAAGGCGGAGTTGCAGCTTCCTGAAGGGCACAATGCTGGCGTCTTTGTGCTAAAGGGCGATGTGGTGCTGAATGGTGTGGACTCGGTCAAAGGTGAGGCCCGCATTGCCACGCTGAGCCCAGACGGCGATAGCCTCGTGCTGCAAGTCAAGGAAGATGCTACGCTCCTGGTGTTGAGCGGCGAGCCGATCCATGAGCCCGTCTTCAGCTATGGACCGTTCGTGATGAATACTCGCGATGAAATTATGCAAGCCGTGCGTGATTACAACGACGGCAAGATGGGGCATTTAGCCTGAGTCCAGTTGCATGTGCAGCGCATCGGTTTAGCTGGTGCGCTTTTTTTGCTGTAAGAGAGGAAGCAGATACATCCCTTTCGTTTGCGCGCAGGTCCCGGTCAGAATAACAGCATGATTGCGGATGCAATTTCAATACGCTGGAATTCCTGTGACGCTCTGACCGATGATGAGCGTATGGATGTCGTGCGTGCCCTCGTACGTCTTCACAGATTCGAGGTTCATCATGTGGCGCATAATCGGGTAGTCGTCCGTGATGCCGTTGCCGCCGAGAATGTCGCGGGACATACGGGCGCATTCGAGCGCCATCCATACGTTATTGCGCTTCGCCATCGAGATGTGCTCGAAGCTGACCTTGCCTTCATCTTTCATGCGGCCTACCTGCAACGACAGCAGTTGCGCTTTGCTGATCTCTGAAATCATCCACGTCAGTTTTTCCTGTACAAGTTGATGGCTGGCGATGGGCTGGTCGCGGAACTGCTTGCGCAGGAGCGAATACTGCAATGCTGTGTCGTAGCAGGACATGGCCGCTCCGATCGCTCCCCAGCTGATGCCGTAGCGTGCCTGGTTGAGGCACATGAGAGGCGATTTAAGACCGCCCGTGCCAGGCAAAAGATTTTTTACCGGTACGTGAACATCCTGCAGCGAGAGCCCCGAAGTCACCGAGGCGCGCAGAGACCACTTGCCATGTACGTCGTAAGCAGTGAAGCCGGGCCTGTCAGTTTCAACCAGGAAGCCGCGCACGCGATCATCTTCGTCTTCGACTTTGGCCCAGATCACGGCTACATCGGCGATGGTTCCGGAGGTGATCCACATCTTTTCGCCGTTCAGCACGTACTCGTCGCCGACTTTGTGGGCGCGGGTGCGCATGCCTCCTGGATTCGATCCGAAATCCGGTTCAGTTAGTCCAAAGCAGCCGAGTTTTTCTCCCTTGGCCATCAGCGGGAGCCAATAATCCTTCTGCTCGTCGGAGCCGAAGGTGAAGATGGGATACATAACCAGCGCCGACTGGACGCTGACGAAGCTGCGCACGCCGGAGTCTCCGCGCTCGAACTCCTGCATGACGAGGCCGTACTCGACGTTCGACATACCCGCACAGCCGTAGCCGTGCAGATTCGCGCCGAAGAAGCCGAGTTCGCCCATCTGCGGCACGAGTTCGCGTGGAAAGCGGCCCTCCCGGTTGCACTCCTCGATGATTGGGATGAGATTGTCTTCGATGAACTGGCGCGCGGTGCCACGCGAGAGAAGCTCGTCATCGTTGAGAAGTGCGTCGAAGCCGATAAAATCGACTCCCTTAAATTTGAAGGCCATTGTGAGTGATTGCTCCGTTCTGCGGCTGAAACCATTCAGACTAGCAGAGCGATGAGACGATCCGCAAAGCCGAAAAGAGTGCGATTACGCATGAGCCGCCGCGGCTGCGATGTTGAACGGAGGTTTTCTGGAACGCAGCCAGATCTCGATGGTGATGGCGTTGATCGAAAATCCGATCCAGAAGGCGATTCCGAAGAATTGCTGCGGCGAAAGATGCGTCAGAGCACTGGTGGCGAAGAATACGCCCATCACCGGACGGGTCGTAGCGATGCCCAGTAGTATCGCGACAGCCCTGGCCATCCACCGTTGCTTGCCCTGGACCTCACCTTGTCGCATGCACCACCACGCGCGCAGCAATGCCAAGAGAAAGAGGCTGTTGAAGAAGAGAACCGCCGAACGCTCTACCCATCCGCCAACCGCGTGACCGCTCATCAGGTAGGCGGTAACGCCCACAATCGCGCCGAGCGGAAAGAGCAGCCGTTCTACCCGCTCGGATGCGCCCAACCTTCGGCTGTAAGCGAAAGGAAGCAGCAACACAAAGAGCAGGGCGGGAAGAATATGCGCAAGCGTGAGCGCGGCATGGGATGCGAATGCCGCATCCAGCCCTGCCAATTGCGGAGGACCGCCTTGCGATGGATGCACCAGCGCCACGACACGGCGAACAACCACGGCCGTCGCGATGGCAATGCAAATCCAGAAGCCGATTTGAAGCAACAAGGGAAAGGCGCTCGTCCGGAGCCAGACGTCATTCCGTTCCGAAGGAGAGATGGTGCGCATGGAACGACCTCATAAAGAGATACGCGACTCAGTCGGGACCAGTTCACAGATCAGGACAGATATTCTTTCAGGAATGGGTCGTCGGAGTGGACGAGATCGTGGGTCGAGCCGTCGAAGACGAGCTTGCCGTTGTTCAGAACGAGGAAGCTGGTCTGCGGATCGGATTGCCCCTCGGGGAGAGGTTCCATCTTGTTGGTTTTACGATTGAAGATATGCGAGGCAAGCACGAAGGCGTCCTGAAGCCGGTGGGTTACCAGCAGGGAACTGGTGTGGTAGACATCGCGCTGCTTCATGACCAATTCGATGATGGTGGTAGATGTAATGGGGTCGAGTCCACCGGTAGGCGAATCGTAGAGGATCAGGTCAGGTTTGGTGATGATGGCGCGGGCGATGGCAACGCGGCGGCGCATGCCTCCGGAGAGTTGCGAAGGGAACCTGTCGACGGTTTGTTCCAGCTCTACGAAACGCAAGGCCTCGACGACGCGCTGGTCGATCTCCTCCTCGGGTCTGTGCTCCTCCATCAGGCGATAGCCGACGTTATTGCGGACGCTGAGGGAGTCAAAAAGCGCGCCTTCCTGAAAGACAATGCCGATGCGGGAACGCAGCGCAAAAAGCTGCTCTTCTGGCATGGCGCTGATCTCTTCGCCGAAGACAAAGATGCGGCCCGAGTCTGGCCGCATGAGACCGTCAGCCATTTTCAGCAGGACACTTTTGCCCACGCCTGCGGGGCCCAGCAGGATGCGTGTCTCGCCCGGCTTGACGGTGAAGGAAATGTTGTTCAGCACCGGCTTGTTTTCAAAGCCGATCGTGACATTCTCAAAGACGACGACAGGTTCGTCGGGAGAATTCGGCTTGAGTTCCGGAGCAATGGCGGCCTGGCTCATGCGCGTGTCACCTGCCGAAGATGCCGATCATGAAGCGGCTGATGACGAAGTCGGATGCGATGATGAGGACCGATGAAACGACGACCGCCTGCGTTGTCGAACGACCGACACCCTGAGTGCCTCCGCGCGTCGTCATTCCGTAGTAGCAGCCGATGGTGGCGATGATGAAGCCGAAGAAAAGCGGCTTGACCATGCCCTGCACCAGATCGGCGTAACGAAGCGACTGGTACGCGGTGTGGAAGTACTGCGAGCTGTCCTGACCGAGCAGGAAGACGGAAATAGCCGCTCCTCCAAGAATGCCGATGGCGTCGGAGATGATCGTCAGGAAGAAGAGCATGATGATGGTGGCCGTGATGCGCGGCATCACCAGCTTCTTGAGTGGATCGGTACCGAGAGCGCGCATGGCATCGATCTGTTCGGTCACCATCATCGATCCAAGCTCGCTGGCCATGCCGGAGGCATTGCGGCCGGAGACCATGAGGCTGGTCAGCACCGGTCCCAGTTCCTTGATCATGGAAAAGCTGACGAGCTGTCCGGTAACCGCAGCCGCGCCAAATTGCGCGAGCGTCGAAGCCGACTGCAATGCAAGCACGCCGCCGGTGAAGAAGCCCGTAAGCAGGACGATAGGGATCGAGCCTACACCGATGATGTCGGCTTGCGTGATGATGTCCGCGCCATAAAACGGGCGACGAAAGAGATTGCCGAGTGCGCGGCCTGAGATCAGCGCATACTGCTGAACCGCGCTGACTCCTTTTTTTGCTGCTCGATCAAGCGTAGCGATAGCGGCCATGGTTTAGTTCATTCGCTTAGATGCGCCGGGAAGATTTGTGGCTCACAGGGTGAGACTATCACAGGGTGCACCGCTTCAATCAGGGGACTCGGCAACGAGGCTATTCCTTTACCCGCTTCTTGATCTCGATGTTAAGACGCTTGATTTTCTGGTTCAGTGTGGATAGCGGAATATGGAACTGTTCGGCGGCCTCGGTCTGGTTCCAGTTGCAGCGTTCCAGTCTGTCGACAATGATGCGGCGCTCGATGTCCTCGATAATGTCAAAGAGCGAGGCGTTGGGATTATGTTCCAGCAGGCTGGAGGAATAGCTCCGACCAGTAAGATGCCCGGGCAGGAGGTCGGAATTGATAATTTGCCCGGAAGAAAGTACCACGCCGCGCTCGATGACGTTTTCCAGTTCGCGAACGTTACCCGGCCAATCGTAGTCAACGAGGGCACGAATAGCATCAGAGGAGAGCGAACGAAGCAGCAGGCCGTTCTCATCCGAGTAGCGCTTGAGAAAGTGGGTAGCGAGGAGTGGAATATCTTCGCGCCGGCTGCGTAGTGACGGCAGGTCGACGGTGATGACGTTGAGCCGATAGTAGAGGTCCTCGCGGAAACGTCCTTCGCGCACGGCATGACGCAGATCGACATTGGTGGCGGCGATGATGCGCACATCGACCTGGATTTCCTGAACGCCTCCCAACTGCATGAAGCGGCGGTCCTGCAGCACGCGCAGGATTTTGGCCTGCGTGTCCATGCCCATGGTTGCGATTTCATCGAGGAAGAGCGTGCCTCCATTGGCAACTTCAAAAAGGCCCTTCTTCGTGGCGATGGCAGAGGTGAATGAACCCTTCACGTGGCCGAAAAGAGTGGATTCGAGCAGCTCCGAAGGCATGGCTCCTGTGTTGATCGGAACAAAGGGCTTGTCGCGGCGCGGTGAGTTAGCGTGCAGCGCCTTGGCAATGAGTTCCTTGCCCGTTCCACTCTCGCCCTGGATGAGCACGGTAGAGCGGCTGGGCGCGACCTGCGCGACAAGATCGAAGATGCGCAGCATCGGTTCGCTTTTGCCGACGATGTTTTCAAAGTTGTAGCGCTGCTTGAGGGCGCGCTTGAGCTGGATATTTTCTTCTTCGGCGTGATAGCGCGCAATCGCCGAACGGATGTCGGCTAGAAGCTTCTCGTTGTCCCATGGCTTCTGGACGAAGTTCTGCGCTCCGGTGCGGATCGCCTCGACCACGTTGTCCACCGTGCCGAAGGCGGTGATCATGATGACCGGCAGATCGCGACTGCGCTCGCGGATGAGCTGCAGTATTTCCAGCCCGTTTTTGCCGGGCAGCGCGAGATCGAGCAAAATCAGATCGTAAGAAGCGTGATCGATCCGGTCGAGTCCCGACAGGCCTTCCGGAGCGGTTTCGACGGTATAGCCTTCGAGCGTGAGCAGCGTTTCCAGCGACTCTCGGATCGAGGCTTCGTCATCGATGATCAGGATGCGGTGCGCACGTTCTAAGTGGGATGAAGTTGTAGAGGGCGGAACAGCAAGGGTGCCTTCAGACATGCGCGGGTTTCCTTAACATAGGGAATTCAAGAAGAAACGTCGTGCCAGTTCCCATCTGGCTTTCGACGTGGATTTTTCCGGCGTGCTCCTGAATGATGCCGTAAGTGACCGCAAGACCCAGGCCTGTGCCGCGGCGCTGTCCCTGCTTGGGCGCGCTCTTTGTGGTGAAAAAAGGATCGTAGATGCGTTGCAGGTGTTCAGGCGCGATGCCGGAGCCGCTGTCAGTAATGGCAACGCCGATGAGTCCGTTGGCCTCAGTGGCGATGCGCAGTGTTCCGCCGCCGGTCATAGCATCTTTCGCATTCAAAAACAGGTTGAGAAAGACCTGCTGCAGCTTGCCTGCGTTACCGAGAATAGGCGGCAGGTTTGGCTCAAGCACCAGATCGATGCTTACCTGCGCCGTCTTGAACTGGTGCTCCAGCAGAGTGAGTGTTTCGCGGATGATCGCGTTCAAGTCGGTTTCGCGGAATTCAGTGCTGCTGGTGCGCGAGAAGTTGAGCAGGTTGTTGACGATCTCGGATGCGCGGAAGGTTTGCGTCGTGATTTTTTCGAGCAAGGGCGAGAACCGTTCGTCACCGCGCAACTGTTTCGAAAGCATTTGCGTGTAGGAAGAGATCACGGCCAGCGGCGTATTGACTTCGTGCGCGACTCCGGCGGCAAGCAAACCGATGGAGGACAGCTTTTCCGCCTGGCTCAACTGCGCTTCAAGTTCCGTGCGCTCGGTAATGTCGTCGAGCAGGATGATCCGGCCGACGGTTTCGAAATTGCGCGAAATGAGCGGCGCTATGGCGATGTTTGCAGTTCGCGCTTCGCCTTCCCGTATTTCCAGGCGGAACTTATAGAGGTTGTGTACCCCGGGATCGCTCTTGACGCGGTGAAACTCTGTCATGAAAGCAGGCGGAAAAACTTCTGCGAGGCGCTTGCCGAGAGCCTCGCGGCGCGGCAGCGCGCAGAAGACTTCCATTTGCGCATTCCAGCTCTCGATACGCTCTTCAAGATCAACGGCCAGGATGCCGACGTTGATGGACTCGACGATGTTTTCGTTGAATTCCTTCAGCCGCTCGTATTCGGAAATTTTCTGTTCGAGTGTTTTATAGAGGCGGGCGTTCTGAATGGCGATGCCGATGTAACCGGCCAGAGATTCGAGCAGCTCCATGTCTTCGCTCGAAAGGAAATCGCCATCGGTCGTGCGGCCAAGTCCGATGACGGCGATGGTCCGATCCTGCAATCGACAAGGCAGGTAGTAGTTCAAATCAAGCGCGGCGGCCGTGCGCTTTTCCTCGCCGGTCAGGTGAAGAGCATGCTGCGGATTTTCGAGGAAGATGTGGGAGCCGGCGTCGGGCTGGTCGAAGTCGAGAAAGCCGAGATCGAGCGGGAGGCTGTCCTCAAGGATGGAAGCCTGCATTCCATGACCCGCGGCGAGGCGGTATTCGCCTCTCTTTTCCGCGAGAAAGACAGCGACCCGGGAGACGAGCAGCGTGTGCGGCAGACGCTCGACGAGAGCATTCAGCAGCTCT
>JAATFH010000296.1 GCA_015655315.1 Terriglobales bacterium | reverse complement strand
GCCGTATTTGCGTGCAAGCCGGGCCAGCGATCGCAGGTCTTCGCGCGGTTTTTTGCGGATCAGTGTCAGAACCGGCTGCGCGGTCAGGCCGAGACCGTCGGAAACGGCAACTCCGATGCGGCGGTTTCCCACGTCCAGACCAAGAAGACGCGGTACGGAATCCTGCTCCATATCAGCATCTTACGCAACGGACCGGCAGAGGAATGCGGTAAAAAGAGTCGCATCATACAATCAGGGATGGGAATCAAAAGAAATTACAGGTCAAGTGAGAATTGCGACGTTTACTACTCCTTGCAGTGATTGCAGCGCTGTTGTGTGCCGGACTGGCGTTTTATCTTCCGGCAGGCCCTCATAGCGAGATGTTTCTGGAAATTCCAGCCGGCACCCGCTCTGCGCAGATTGCCGGCCTCCTGAAATCGCGCGGCTTGATCCGGAGTACCTTTGCTTTTGACGTCATGCGCCTGATAAAAGGGGGAACGCTGAAAGCGGGCGAATACCGTTTCGATCATCCGGCGCGCATATCGGAAGTCTATGCACGGCTGGAAAGAGGCGATGTCTATACGCGGACGCTGACGATTCCCGAAGGCGCGAATATATTCGACATTGCCCAGAGAGTAGAGGCCGCGCGGTTGGGTAGCAAAGAGGCGTTCCTGGATGCGGTCAAGAGGGATGTGAATTTGATCTCGGATATGGACCCAGCCGCACAGAGCGTTGAAGGCTATTTGTTCCCCGACACCTATCACTTTCGGCGGCTGGCGACACCCGACCAGTTAATCGCCGGAATGGTGAAGCGATTCCGCCAGGAAGCTGCAGACCTTGGCTTGACCCAGAACTTTCACAACGTCGTCACCATGGCTTCGCTCGTGGAACGGGAAACCCCGATTGGCAGCGAGCGTCCGATGGTGGCCAGCGTATTTTCCAATCGTATGAGCAAGGGAATGGCGCTCATGACGGACCCTTCCGTGATCTATGCCGATCTGCTGGAAGGAAAGTACAGGGGTACGATTTACCACTCCGATCTCGATGGCGATTCGCCATACAACACATACAAACATATCGGGCTGCCGCCGGGGCCAATCTGTAATCCCGGCGTCGATTCGCTGAAAGCGGCTATGGCGCCGGCGCAGACGCAATATTTTTATTTCGTGGCAGCCAGCCCGGACCCTTCCAGTCACTCGCGCTTTGCCAGGACGCTGGAAGAGCACCAACAGAATGTACAAGCTTACCGGCGTGCCCAACGCGCCGCCGGCCAGCGGTGAAAATAAAGTAAAAACGGCTGATCGATGGATAGCCGCATTTTCAGATTGAAGGCCTGATGCGGAAGTTTTGGTTTCAAGCAATGACGCTGTGCCTGCCGGTGCTGACCGGATGCTTGAGCCATACCCGAAAACTGCAGCAACCGACCATGCCCAGTGTTGTCATGTCCGCAGACGTGCAACAGCTTGTCAGCAACATTAACAAGCAATACGACGCGATACAGTCGCTTAGTGCTACGGTCGAGTTCCAGGCTTCGGTCGGAGGAGCCCAGAAAGGCAAGATTACCGACTACACCTCGTTCCGCGGCTATATCCGGTTGCGTAAGCCCGAAATGTTGCGAGTCCTCGGATTGCTTCCCGTCCTCAGCACCCGCGCGTTCGACCTGGCGAGCGACGGCTCGACCTTCAAGCTGTGGATTCCGCATGAGAACAAGGCTATCGAGGGCTCAAACACGGTAGGAAAACCCTCCGCCAAGCCGCTGGAAAACATGCGGCCATACATATTCTTCGATTCTTTGCTCATCCATAGCATTGGCACGGAAGATCTGCTCTCTCTGACGACCGATACGAACACCGTTCTCGACCCCAAAGAGAAACGGCTCCTGCTGCAACCGGAATATGCCATTGGTGTCTTCAGGCGAGAGGCCGACAGCAATCTCCTTGTACCGGAGCGCGTGATTCATGTCAGCCGGACAGATTTGCTGCCTAGCGGAGAGGATATTTACGACAAAGAAGGCAATATCCAGACGCAGGCGGTTTACGGTCCATATCAGGCGTTCGGAGATTTCCGTTTCCCCGGCAGCATCACCATCAAGCGTCCGCTTGAGGAATACCAGATTGTGATTACGTTTAAAGAAGTGACCGTAAACCAGCCGCTGGAAGACAATCAGTTCCAGCTCAAGATTCCAGACGGCACACAGATACAAAAACTGCAATAGCAGTTCAGGAGCTGTAGCGGTCGAGGCCAGCCCGAATCGAGTGCTCCGCAATGGCGGCGTTAATTTTCAGAGCCAATTCCAGAGCTGCGCGCCCATCTTCTCCAGAGACCTCGGGGCGTTGGCGGGTTCGAACACACTCCAGAAATGACTCGATTTCGAGCCGCAGAGGCTCACCTTGCGGTATTTGAGGTTTCTGCATACTTAGGCCTGCTGCCATTGCTTCCGCCGATGCCAGGGCTGTCTTCGCCGCCACGTTGATGACGAGGAGGTCCTGCCGCGCGTAATCGATCGAGACGTACTCGTGCGGCTGGAAAAAGCGCAATTTGCGAACCCGCTCCGTGCTGACCCGGCTGGCGGTAAAGTTAGCCACGCAGCCCGATTCGAATTCGACGCGGACGTTCGCGATATCAACTTTTCGCGAAAGAATGGGCAGCCCGACCGCATGTACCTGGCTGACAGGCGACTGGACAAGCGTAAGAACGATATCTAGATCGTGAATCATCAGGTCGAGGACGACGTCCACATCGAGCGAACGCGGACTGAAGACGCTAAGCCGGTGCGCCTCAAAGAACATCGGCCCATTCAGCAGACCGCGAGTTGCCGTGACCGCGGGATTGAAGCGTTCCAGATGCCCGACCTGCAAAATGCGTTGATGCTGTTCCGCCAGCTCGATGAGCCGCGTGGCTTCTTCGAGAGATGCCGCGAGCGGCTTTTCAACCAGCACGTCGATTCCCGCAGCCAAAAAAGCCGATGCCGCCTGAAAGTGTCCGTTTGTCGGAACGCAGACGGAAGCTGCGTCCAGATGCAGCTTGCCAGTCCTGCAATCTGCAAGGCAAGCCTCGACGGAGCGATAGACGGAGACGCCCCACTCCTGTTCGAGCTTGCCGGCTCGAAGTACGTCTGTTTCTATAATGGCGGCGAGCCTGACAGGACTGCCCGATTGCTGTAGTGCCCGGTAAATGCGCAGGTGATTCAGACCGAATACACCTGCGCCGCAGACGGCGACGTTCTGTATTGCTGATTCCGTCAAAATTGCGCGTTAACGCGCTTCTCCCTTCCCTTCAACGACGCGAAGGCAACGCGTGTAGAGCTCAAGCAGATGCGCCACCTGATCGTCAGGCTTGGATGCACTTGCAGAAACGAATCCGGGCGCGGCAGCGGCGGCGCGGCCGGTTCCCGTAGTAGCCGCGACAAATTTGAGCAAATCGAGAGCAATATCTTCATTCCGGCGCGTACCGTTCGCCGAAGCCGATGGCTGATCCATGAACAACCCCTCCGACGCGATGCTACCAAAAATTGCGACACGCGCGTGAGGCCGCTACATTTCGGAGATGATGACGCAGACTCGTCCGACGATAAATTTTCCCGGAGATTCCTCGGGTTTCAATTCGATCAGTTCAATGGCGTGCTCAAGCTTGTGAGGACGTAGAACCATGGTGTTTCCATGCGCCGTTGCATAGCGGAAGAGCATGGCGTTTCCCTGTTGCAGGGCATAGATGCTCGGCATCGGCGGACGGTAAGGAATTAGGGAATTGTAATGCCGGTCGATGACGAGAATGGCGTGCGGAAGAATCGCCGGCACCATAGCTTCCGCCTGCATATAACTGGCGCGGACAGCGATAAATCGCTCCCAGCCTCTTCGGTCGGGGGAGCGCCTCGTTCGTAGGTGATCGAGATATCCCGGAGGAAGCTGGATGAGTTCCAAAACAGAACTCGTTCGTATCTGCGATTCATGCATAGCTACGGATTGTGATACGAGTGCAATGTTGTTTGCTGGTACTACATTCTGCTTATGAGCCTGAATATGGCGACCGGACGCCTGCATTGCCAGCTCTTCGATAGTGATAGATTGCGCGGATAGAACACGGTCGAGCGCATCCAGGCTGAGACGGCGCTTGCTATGAAGGAAATTGGATATGTGCGCAGCTCTGAGCCCGGTTTGCCGGGCCAGCAACGTGCCGCTGAGCATTCCGCGTCCGATTCGGCGCAGAAGTTCAAGGCGAAGTTGCTCATGTAGCTGCGAGAAATTCATGTGGGAAATTTTCTTTGAGCTATACACCTTCGCGCGCAGACTTAGCCCAAAGAAAAGTTATTCTGCTGCATTCCTTGATTCCGGGGGGATTCGGAATCAGCTGAATGAATGTGGCGTGCCCTCCGAGCGACTGTTCATTGACCGATTCGCCGCTGCACGGATACAGTCGTTTCACTTTTGCATATCATTTGAGATTTTGCCACGCGTGTTCAGAGAGCCTTTTGCCAGCTATCTGGATACGGGGTTATTCCATGCGTTACCTGCGTGCAGGAAGAGCCTGGAAAGCCTGGCAGATATCTCAAGAGTAGGCACTAGAAAACGTATTTAGAAGAGAACGACACCTCGATACCCCCATGGTCTGTATCTCTCTCCCTATTGCTTCCAACCACGGGAATCCATGCACCCAGCAATGGCAGCAAGAAGTAGCCGTGGCTGGATATAACTACTCTCCCGCCTGCAGAAGAAATATCCAAAAAACAAAACCTGCGGGCTCTTTGATTGCCTTGGAGAAATAATGACGTTTCTGCGCGTGAATTTGAAAGTTTGTGAGGGGTGCGGAGGCCTTTGGTTCCGAGCCCATGAGTTGAACGAAGTTTATTGCGCTGCGTGCTCGACGAGGTTGCGAGCCTTTCCTGCTCCAAGATCAAGACGATTACCCGGACGGCCACGAAAACACACACGTCATACGGTGCAACAAGTGAACGGAGGAACACGATGAGCGCTGCGTTGACACTTCCTTACGTCTGGGCTGAATCCGCAATACAAAAGACCCATTCAGGTTCGACGGTGCCTGTTGCCGATGGGATCGCTTTCTACAGAAAACGCACCGAGCTTCTATTGAAAAGATACATGCTCGTTTCTTTGCAGACAGGACGTGTCCCATCCATGCTCGGAAATTGTGTTTTTCGGGGGAAAGCATCGAGTTATCGCATGCGCAGTTTTGAGGACGCTGTGATCTTTCTCTTCGATATCGAAAAATGCCTGAAGAAGATAGATCCGTTCGGCCGTGAACTAATTGCACGCATTGCCCTGCAGGAATATACCCGCGAGGAAGCGGCGCAGCTTATTGGACAAAGTACTCGCACTATTGTGCGGAAGTATGCGGAGACAATCGATATCTTATCCCGGATATTTCTCGATATGGAACTCCTGGAGGTAGACTGATAAAACCTGTCAATAGGGCAAGCTTGTGGATATTCAGCTAAGTTACTCAATTGACTACGAATATAACTGCTTCTAACTTGGCATAGTATTTCCACTTAAAATGCTATTCTAAGAATAAGAGTAAAGAAAAAACACAAAGGGAGGCGATTTCGCCTCCCTTTTATTTTTGCTATGGCCACTAAACACACACGCAAAGCACGCGGGCGGAAGACCGCATCCCTGGAGCACACAGGGCCAGAGGAAGATGCGGCGACAAGTAAAGAGAAGGCTACTAAGCCAAAACAGTTCAGAAAGGCTGCCCAGGACGAGATTGGGAAGACTTACAAACAGATCGTGAAGACATTGGCCACGGAAGCAGTCGGTGGCAGCGTGCAGCATACGAAGCTTTTATTTGACTTAGGCGGGGTCAAAGAAGAAGTGCGGGCAGCTTCTTCCCGGAGACGCAAGCCACCTAGTCTGGGCAAGCTTTTGCTGGATGAAGCTGCGGCAATGAAGCGTAGCAAAGAGACAGACATTCAAAGCGACGACAAGATTAAGTAATTCGGACCGGACAGTCGCTTGTGTGACCGATGAGAGGAGCAAGGGTGAGTCAGAAGAGGTGGTTTGTGAAGAATGCGCTGTGTATCTTATCGCTGATACTGACTGCATCGTCTATTCATGCACAGATAGCGACGACGACAGTGCAGGGCGTGGTGTACCGCGCCGACGGAACTCCTGCGACTGGCACGTTGATTGTGAACTGGCCCGCATTTTCAACCGCGAATAACCAAGCGGTGGCAGCGGGCAGCACTACGGTTAGCATCGGGCAAGATGGATTTGTCACTATCAATCTCGCTCCGAACGCAGGCGCATCGCCAGCGGGAAGTTACTATACGGCGATCTACCATCTGGGTGACGGCACGGTAAACAAAGAGTACTGGGTTGTCCCGGCAGCGGCCAGCGCATCTATCGTCTCTGTGCGCTCTCAACTGGTACCTGCAACGGTCGCTGTACAAAACGCCACCAAGCAATATGTCGATGCCTCCATCGCTTCCCTAAGCGGCAACTATCTTCCTCTGACGGGTGGTTCGATGTCGGGGCCATTGCTACTCGTCGGCCCCCCTACGGCCAATAACCAGGCAGCAACGAAGCAATACACGGATCAGGCGGTGGAGGCTGCCGTGCCACTGGCGGGTGGGAACATGACGGGAACATTACGGACTCCGAATGCAGTCACGAAGTTGCCGCGAGTCGACATACGACATCCGGATTTTTCCGGGGGGGCAGACTCTACCGGAACAAATGACTCCGCAGCAGCAATTCAGGCGGCAATCGCCTATGTGGTGGGGAGCCCACAGGCTGGAAGTAATGGAGCTACACCTTGTGTTTATGTTCCCGCAGGGCTTTACAAGGTTGGAGCTACTTTACGTATTCCGTCTAACATCTGCATCGAGGGCGACAGCAGTCAGGCTAGTATTCTGCAGCTTGTATCCGGCCAGACAAACCTCTTCACTGTCTATTCGGCTACTTGTTCCGCGAGCGAAGTATGTAACGGGCAGATCAACGATCTGCAGTTAGACGGCAATGGACATGCAACAACAGGAACGCTACTGGAGGTTGATGCTGCCGTTCAGTTTCACATTACAAATATTTCGATGGCAAACCATGGAGGCCGCGGACTGCAATTGAACAATGGCAGCGAACGATTTCGTTCGGATAACCTGTCGATCTCGGGGGTTCGCTGGCCCATTATCCTGTCCGGCGATATTAACGAAAGCTACTTTTTGAATACTCAAATTCTTGCGCCAGGGGCCACAACGGAGCACTTTGGCGAGGAGTTCTATTGCTACGGCATCAACTGCCCTAACCACTCGTATCCGTCCGCAAATCAAGGGCCGGGTGGCGGTCCTTCGCCCGTGAGTCCGGATCCGCATGGGGCGATCACAATCACTAAGTCCGTGAACTACAGCTTCTATGGCGGATCGATCAAGCCGCTTAAATATATGAGTGGTTTTCGGATCAATGGCGCTGGGAGTATCAAGAACTTCTATATCGAGGGCTTCCCCTATAACAATGAACCACGCTTGAATGCCGGTTTGTACATCAATGGCGGTGTACTCGAAAAGACGCAGCTGACAGGCGCGTTACCGACGGCCGGACTTCAGCCGTTGCCAATGTTTGTGATGATGCTGACGCCGAACG